>LUYR01000264.1 GCA_001603335.1 Rhodospirillales bacterium Alpha_05
AGGACGCGGCGGCCCGCCGCGCCCGACACCCGCCACGAAATCGCGAGCGCGCTGTCGGCTTCGCAGATGTGGCCGTATTTGAGGGCGTTGGTGGCGAGCTCGTGGAAGATCAGGCCGAAGGCCTGTGCGGCGCGCTCGGGCAGCTCGACCTCGGGGCCGTCGATCTGGGCGGCGGTGAGGGAGTCGCCGAACACCTGCTGGAGTTCCTTGTCGAGCAGGGCGCGGAGATCGGCGCGCATCCAATGCGAGCGGGTGAGCACGTCCTGCGCCGCCGCCATCGCCTGGAGGCGGGAGAAGAACGACGCCTCGAACTCGCCCAAGGTCTCCGAGGTCGAGGCGGTCTGCCGCGCGATCGCGAGAATCCGCGCGATCGAGTTCTTGATCCGGTGCTTCATCTCCTGAAGCATCAGGTCCTTTTCCACCAGGGTCTGCTGCGTCACCGTCTGAATCTGGCGCATCGCCGCGAGCGCCTTGATCCGCGCGTCGACGGCGTAGGCGAGGGTGAAGGCGACGAGCAGCGAGCCGAGCAGCACGGTGAGCGGGCCGGTGCCGATCTCGAAGCCTTCGGGCGTGGCGAACGCGCCCTCGAACACCCATGCGCGCCCCGCGACGTCGACGGTCTGCGCGACGCGGCGCGCGCCGGGCGGCGGAAAATTCGGGGTGGCGAACAGAGTGACTCTCGGGTCCTGCTTGTCGTAGACCCGGAGCTCCATCGGCGGGTGGCCGCCCCAGAGGGTTGCGGCGAACAGATCCCCGGTGCGGAACGGCGCAAAGATGAACCCCGCGGCGGGCAGCGAGGCGGTGCTGTCGGCATCCGGCGCGCGCACCCCGAACACCGGCATCACCATCAGGAACCCCGGCTGCTTGTCGTCGGTGATTTCCTGCGGCAGGGTCACCGGGCCGGAGGCGCGCGGCTTGGCGCTCGCCAGCGCTTCCGCCATCGCGAGGCGCACCGAGGGGTCGCTGTAGAGGTCGTGGCCGAGGGCGGCGAGGTTGCGGGCGTTCTGCGGCTCGAGATAGACGATCGGCGCGCGCCAGGTGGAATCGGTCTTGGGCACGATCTCGGGATTGATCGCGTAGGTGCGGCTGATCAACCGCCGCGCCCGCGACTCCTGCCCGACGCGGATCAGCAGGGCGAAGCCGATGCCGTGGATGCCGGCGTGGCGGGTGTCGGTGTCGAGGCGGTTGACGAAACGGGTGAGCGCGCTGTGGTTGATCGCACCGGCGGTGGCGTCGAACATCGCGTCGGTCGCCTGGAGCAGGGTCGCGTGGGTCGAGAGGCGCTCGGCGGTGCGGTCCGCCGCCTCGTTGACCAGCACGGTGAGCTGGGCATCGCGCCGCGCATTGCTCGCCGACTGCATCGACAGCGACAGCCACACGCCGACCAGGGCGATGACGAAGAACACGATCAGCGAGAGCGCGCGATTCATCGAGGCGATCGATCCTTCTCGGTTTTCCGGGGGCAAACCCTGGGATGTCGGCCCCTCGCCGCAAATTTTCGGGAACGGTGCAGCACGGCTTCACGTTAATCCAGCATCTTCGGGTCAACAACCCGAACCCGAAACAAAAGGAGCGAACGCATGAACTGGAACCAGATCGAAGGTAACTGGGAGCAATTCAAGGGCAAGGCTCAGACTCAGTGGGGCAAGCTCACCGGTGACGACCTGGACGTGATCAAGGGCAACCGCAAGGTGCTCGCCGGTCGGATTCAGGAACGTTACGGCATCGCCCAGGAAGAAGCCGAAAAGCAGATCGACGACTGGGTGGGCGGCAGCCGCTGGTAGGCTCTCCCCACTACGAAGACTTGACCGGCCGCCCCTTGGGCGGCCGGTTTCGTTTGGGTCCGGCGAAAGCCGGGGGGATCAGAACCCCCGCACCACGCCCATGAGGACGGCTGCGAGAAGGAAGATCAGGAAGAGGAAAAACAGGAATTTCGCAATTCCGGCCGCGGTACCGGCAATTCCGCCGAAGCCGAGGAAGCCCGCGATCAAGGCAATAACCAGAAAAACGGCGGCATAATACAACATGTGCGTCTCCTATCGATGTTCTATCGTAGAAAACGGTACCGCCGCTTTTTGGTTCCCCTGGTCGCGCTAAGCCGCTTTTTCCGCCCGTTCGTTGAAGAACAGCGCCTGGCTGATCAGCGCCTTGACCATGTCGGGGTTGAACGGCTTGGTCACCAGGAAGGTCGGCTCCGGGCGTTCGCCGGTGAGCAGGCGCTCCGGGAAGGCGGTGATGAAGATCACCGGGATCGCGCTCGACTGGAGGATGTCGTTGACCGCGTCGATGCCCGAGCTGCCGTCGGCGAGCTGGATGTCGGCGAGGACCATCTTCGGCTGGGTCGTGCGGAACAGCTCCACCGCCTCGGCGCGGGTGCGGGCGATGCCGGTGACGCGATGGCCGAGGCTCTTCACCATGTCTTCGATGTCCATCGCGATCAGCGGCTCATCCTCGATGATCATGATGTCGGTCGCGACCTGGCGCGAAATTTCGACCGACGCGCGTTCGAGCAGGTCATGGACCATCTCTTCCGGCACGTCGAGCACCTCGGCGACTTCGGACGGCTGGAATCCTTCCACCGACGCAAGCAGGAACGCCTGGCGCGGCACCGGCGGAATCGACTGGAGATTGGCCGCGGCGCGCTGCTCCCAGGCGAACGGCGACGGATTTTCCCACACGTCGATGTTGAGGGAACCGTAGAGCCCGGCAAAGAGTTTGTAGAGCGCGACCCTGTCGTCGGTGGCCTTGGGGAAGATCGAAACGTCCGCGATCAGCGCTTCTAGCACCGCGGAGACGTAGGCGTCGCCTGAGCTTTGCGAACCGGTGAGCGCCCGCGCGTAACGGCGCAAGAATGGCAGATGCGCGGCGATGCGGGTCGATAGCGGCATGGATGGCTCTCCTGATCCGGGCATGGATAAATTTGCTAAAGGCCGGAACGTCCGGCCGGAAAAAACGTTCCCGCGTTTACGGAACCTTTTTTTCCTCATTGCGTTATTGTACCGAGGATATCTGAGGTCGACATAAGAATGATGGTGGACAAAATCCATAAAAAATCAGAAAGCGCGCGGCGCGGCGATCCCAGCGATGCGATCAGCCGAAAGCTCAAGCTCCTCTATACCGCCGTCGAGGGCGAGAGGATTCCCGGCCGGTTTCTCGACCTGCTGGAGAAGCTTGACCTTGCGGAAAATGCCTCGTCGGGTTCCGACGAAGCTGAAAGGTCGTAACCGCGCAGATGAGCGATGAATTCAAACGCGAGCTGTTGTCTGCTCTGCCGGGATTGCGCGCATTCGCGATGTCTCTGAGCGGCCGCAGCGATCGTGCCGACGATCTCGTCCAGGAAACCATCATGAAGGCTTGGTCGAAGCAGACCAGCTTCCAGCTCGGCACGAATATGAAGGCCTGGCTGTTCACGATCCTGCGCAACGAGTTCTATAGCCAGGTGCGAAAACGGGTGCACGAGGTCCGCGATCAGGACGGCATCTACACGCAAAAACTCTCGACCAATCCGAGCCAGCTGAGCGCTCTCGACATGCGCGACTTCCAGCGCGCGCTCGAAAAGCTGCCGCACGACCAGCGCGAGGCGATCATCCTCGTCGGCGCGTCCGGCTTTTCCTACGAGGAAGCGGCGGCGATTTGCGAGTGCGCCGTCGGCACGATCAAGAGCCGGGTGTCCCGCGCCCGGTCCAAGCTGCTCGAGCTTCTCGAAATCTCCGGCGAAGCGGATTACGGTCCCGACCCGGGCTTCTCGGCGATCACCGATCGCCCGATTTCCCCCTAAGCATTCGCCCCTCTCGCATCCGCGAGCAGGGGCAGAACCGCGGCGGCGAGCTGTTCGGCGCCGTAAGGTTTCTCCACCACCGGCGTGTTCGGGAAACCGGGCACGCCGCGTGCCATCGATTGGCTGGCGGTGGTGAACACCACCGGCGTGCCCTGGCGTTGCAGGAGCTCCGCCAGCACGCGGAGATGGCCGCAGCAGAAATCGGTGTCGAGGATCACCAGTGAATAGCCTCCCCAGCCTTGGCTTTCGGCGACGCCGTGGGCGACGATGGTTACGTCGCAGTCGACGAGTTCGCGCAGAATCCGTTCCGCGTCCATCGCGATGATGTACTCGGGATCGGCCACGAGGAAGTGAGGTTTGCTCATAAGCAGACGGTCATCCTTACAGTCAGGAGCTTCTTTGTACGGATGCAACCGAAACACGTCATTTAACAATGATATGAATCCCGTAATTGCCGGGCGCCGGAGATTCTCCGCCGCTTCCGGCCGTTCCGGAACTACGCATTCGCATGCGGCGTTTCCATATGATAGATAAGGGTATACGGATCGAGGAGCCGCCATGGACAGTGTGCAAGGCGTAGTTGCCAAAACCGACTGCAACGACTGTCCTCTCAAGGACAAGCCCCATCTGGCGCCGTTCAACCATCTGGGAGGACCAGGGATCGAACAATATAAGGTCGGCGAGCTGCGCCTCACCGCGGGCACCAATATCCTGATGGAAGGGCTGAAGAGCCCGCACCTCTACACCCTGATCGAGGGCGTGGCGTTTCGCCACAAGGGCCTGAGCGACGGCCGCCGCCAAATCCTCAACTACGCCTTTCCCGGCGATCTCGTCGGCCTCCAGGGTTCGCTGCTCGGCGAGATGCAGCATTCGATCGACGCGCTGTCCGACGTCGCGCTGTGCGTCTTCGACCGCAGCTGCCTGTTCGACATGTTCGAAAAGAGTCCGGCCGCCGCCTACGAGATCACCTGGCGGGGCGCCAAGGACGAAACCATCCTCGACGAGAACCTGCTGAGCGTCGGTCGACGCAGCGCCCAGGAGCGGGCCGCCTATCTCCTCGCCCTGCTCTACCAGCGCGCCAAGCTCGTCGGTCTAGCGCCGAAGAACCGTCTCAACTTCCCTCTGACCCAGCTGCACATCGCCGACACCCTCGGGCTTTCGATCGTCCACACCAACCGCACCCTCAAGGTGCTGTCGACGAAGAAGGTGATCCAGTGGCAGGATCGCGGCTGCACCATCCTCAATCCCGACGCGCTGCTCGAGATTTCCGGCTGGGAAGGGCTCGACTCCCTCACCCCCCGCGCGAGGCTGTAGTCCAACAAAAACCCCGGCGTTTCCGCCGGGGTTTTTGCCGATCGATCACGACACGATCGCGCGTAGCATCCAGAGCGCCTTCTCGTGGAAGGTGAGGCGCTGGGTGAGCATGTCCTCGGTGACCTTGTCCTTGGCGTCGCCGGCCTTTTCCGCGGTATCGCGCATCGTCCGCACCACCTCTTCGTGGTCCGCGATCAGGTCGTGGACGATATCTTCGGCCGCGAGGTGGCCGACGTCCCCGCTCTTGGGGGAAAACTGCGCCGCGGTGGAGATCTTCGCCGGGGCGAGGTGGCCGAGGGCGCGAATCCGCTCGGCAATGATGTCGGCGGCTTCGAACAGCGCACCGTATTGCGCCTCGGTCAGCTCGTGCAGCGGTTTGAACAGCGGGCCGACGACGTTCCAGTGGTAAACGTGGGTCTTGATCAGCAGCCGATAGTTGGCCGCGAGAATCTCGGTCAGCGCCGTGGAGGCCTGATCGCAGTATTTGGCGTCGAGCCCGATGTCGATCTTGGCGACGGTTTTCGGCTCGGACTTGAGCGCGGCGGATGCTTGGGGCATCACGATCCTCCTTTTGTATCCTGATAACGCGTTTGAAACGAACTGAAGCGTGCCGGGCGCGGTCCCGAGGGATCAATCGGCGTCGCTCTTGTCCCGGCTGGTGCCGAGAAACATCAGGGCGCCGATCGCCGCGGCCACCAGCAGCGGCTTCGACCGCAACACCAGCGGCAGGGCGGACATCGCCACCGCCAACTGGCCGCGGAGTTCCGCGTGGCGCCGCGCCATCCGGCGGCGCGCGATCGCGGCGGCGATGCTCATCGCACCGCAGGCAATCCCCCCCACCGCCACCGAACCGACCGCAAGGATCAGCGCGGCATCGAGGCCGCCACGGGTTTCGGCGAGTTTGATATAGGCCGCCAACATCAGGAAGACGTAGGCGGTGAGCGCCAGGACGCCGATCACGGCATAAAACGCAGCCGCGCGCTTTGTCCGACGGAGGGCGTCCTGGACATCGCTCGTCATCATTCCCGACAGGATCGGCAGCAGCCAGCCCATCGTTTATTTGCGCATCATGAGCGCAAGAACGAAGCCGACGCCGGCGGCGATGCCGACTGCGGCGAGAGGCTGCTTACGCACCCCGGTGACGAATTTTTCGCCCGCGAGGTCGGCCTTGGCGCGCAGCATCTTCAGCTCTTCCTCGGTGATATCGGAAAGCTGGCTGAGCTTTTCCTTGGCCTGCGCCTTGATGTTGTCGGCAGTGCCCGAGCCGATGTTGCCGATCAGCTTGTTGAGCTGGGCGATTTCGGCGCGGATGTCGTTGATCTGCTTGACCACGTCTTCGGTGGCTCCCGGCTGACCGGTGACCTTGTCTGCGACTTTTTCGGCGGTGTTGGCAGAAACCATGGTTAAACCTCCTGAGTTACTGCGACCACAACGCGGGGTTCGCCGCCAAGGTTCCGTGTCATTTGCCGTGGAACCGTTTTCCACCTTGGAGCATTGTAACTTCCGCATGTACGATAGTGGCAAGACTCGCGCGCGTGTCGGCGGCGCGACGGGGTAAATGGTTAGCGTCGGTCAGAGTCAGCGGATTACCGCCCTGCTTCCGAGGCTTTCCCCGGGAGAAACAAGGACCGAGCGCGACATATGAATGACAAGATCAACAAAATCCTCGACGACCCGGTCCGTCTCGATGCCCTTTCCCGCTTCATCGTTCGGTCGGGGAGTCCGACCCAGGATTTCGACACCATCACGATGTTGGCGGCGGAGCGGTTTGCCGCGCCGATCGCGGCGGTCGGGCTGATCGCCCGCGAGCACAAGTGGTTCCAGACTCACCTCGGCCTCGATGTCGAGGAGGTCCCCGCCGAATCCGCCTTCGGCTCCTATGCCATCGCTTCGGGCGAGCCGTTCGTGATCGAGGACGCCACGCGCGATCCCCGCTTCGTCGACAATCCGTTGGTGGTGGGCGAGCCGCACGTGCGGTTTTACGTCGGCGTGCCGATCATCGTGCATGGCCAGCGGGTCGGCACCCTCTCGGTGATGGACATCGCGCCGCGCCCGCGCCCCTCCGACGAGGCGATCGCGATGCTCGGCCGTCTCGCGGCGCTCTGCGGATCGTTCTACGAACTCAGCGATGCGGCGCGGCGCGGACTGTTTTCCGAGCGGGCGATGAGCCACGCCGAAACCCGCCAGGCGATGGCGATGCGCGCCGCCAAGATCGCCTCGTGGAGCTGGGACCTGCGCACCGATATCGTCGACTGCGACGAAACCCTGCGGACGATGTTCGGCCTGCCCCCCGGGCTTCCGGTTTCCGGGCGCGACCTCCTCGGCGCGGTGCGGCCGCAGGACGTCGACGGCCTGCGCGCCGCGCTGCGCGAAACCTTCGGCTCCGAGGAAGACTTCTCCGGCGAGTTCCGCGTCGAGGCGACGGGAAAGTGGCTCCTCGGCCTCGGTCGGGTGTTCGAGCGCACTCCGGACGGCAAGCCGGCGGCGGTTCTCGGCGTCTACATCGACATTTCCGCGACCAAGGAATCCGAGGAAAAGACGCGCCTGTTGCTGCGCGAGCTCAACCACCGCGTCAAGAACACCCTCGCGATGTTGCAGTCGCTCGCCGGACAAACCTTGCGGCGCTCGCGCAACGACAAGGAATTCACCATCGCGTTCTCTGGGCGCCTTCAGGCGCTCGCCGCCGCCCACACCCTGCTGTCCGACCGCGAATGGGAGTCGATCGACCTCTATACCCTGCTCAAGACCCAGGTTTCGCCCTACGCCCTCGACTTCGACAGCCAGGTCGAGCTGGCGTGCCCCGAACTGCCCCTCAATCCCGACGAAGCCCTCGGCCTCGGCCTGGTGCTGCACGAGCTCGCCACCAACGCCGCGAAGTTCGGCGCGCTCTCGCGCTCGGTCGGTCGGGTGTTGGTCACCTGTCCTCCCGAAGGGCCCTCCGACGCGCGGGTGATCGAATGGGTCGAGAGCGGCGGCCCGCCGGTCAAGCCGCCGCACGAGGGCGGCTTCGGCACCATCCTGATCGCCCGCAGCCTCGACAAGATCGTCGGCAGCTCGGTCGAGGTCGACTACCTCCCCGAGGGGCTCCGCGCCCGTATCCGCATCGCCAACACGCCGAAGCGCGCCACCTCGACGCTCTGGTGATTTCCGGGAACCATCGCCGCGATGTCGCGTTGAGCCTGCAAGAACAGCAGGGAGACGCGAAGTCATGCAGAACCACGAGAGCAAAACTACGCGAGTTCTCGTCCGCGTCGCTGAAGACACGGTTGTGAACAATCGTATCGGCCAGTGGGTCGGACTTTCGATCGCGATCCTCATGGCGTTGACCGCCGCCGCGATGGCCAACCACGTCCTCCTCTAGGGACTTCGGCAGGGCGCACGGGCGCTCGGCCAGGGAGCACAGCTCCCAAAGCCGCCTTCAATGGCGGAATTCAGACGCAGGTAGACGAGCAACACGCGGACCAGCTTTGGGCCGCGGGCTGGAAAACTCGTCACCGAAGCGATCGGCGCGATGCACGCGTCGAGCGGATCCAAACAGGGACCAACGAAAGGGAACAACACGATGATCAAGCAGCTTATGACCGCGACCGCCCTGGTGGCGATGGTTTCGACCGGCGCGATGGCGGCTGAGACTCGTCCGGGAGTCGGCAATGAAGACGGCTCCGGCACGACGCTCACCAACACCCAGATGATGGAAAAGAACCACAATCCGAGCGCCGGCGGGGTGAACCGCCCGGGCACCGACAGCAGCACCGCGACGATGAACGCGGGCGACAAGAAGTACGGCGTGACGGTGTTCTCGCAGGATCGCCCGACCACGCCGATGACCAGCAAGAACGGCTACATCACCGGCAGCCAGGGCCAGGTTCTGGCCACCAACCTGATCGGCAAGTCGGTCTATAGCGGCCAGGGCGAAGACGCCAAGAAGGTCGGCGACGTCAACGACGTGCTGATGTCTTCCGATGGTAAGGCCCAGGCCGTGGTGATCGGCGTGGGCGGCTTCCTCGGCGTCGGCGAGAAGGACGTCGCGGTCGAGTTCGACCGCCTCCATTGGACCGTCGACAAGGACAACGATAAGCGTCTTTCGATCGCCGCGACCAAGAACGACCTCGAAAGCGCCCCGGCCTTCCGTCGCTAACGGATAACCGGGCCTGAAGACAAAAGCCGCCGGAGCGATCCGGCGGCTTTTTTCGTGCGCGAGGCGGCGGGTCAGTCCTCGCCCATCGCGATCAGCGAGGCGTTGCCGCCCGCCGCGGCGGTGTTGACCGAGATCGTCTGCTCCTGGACGAAGCGGGCGAGATAGCCCGGCCCGCCCGCCTTCGGCCCGGTGCCCGAGAGCCCGGAGCCGCCGAAGGGCTGCACCCCCACCACCGCGCCGATGATGTTGCGATTGACGTAGACGTTGCCGACCGCGAGGCGCTCGGTGATCTTGCGCACCGTCGCCTCGATCCGCGTATGGATGCCGAGGGTGAGGCCGAAGCCGGTGGCCTTGACCGCGTCGATCACCGCGTCCAGCTCCTTCGCCTTCCACTTCACCACGTGCAGCACCGGGCCGAACACCTCGCGGGTGAGTTCGGCGGGGGAGTCGAGCACCGCGATCGTCGGCGCGACCCAGGTGCCGCCCGCCAGATCGCCATCGGGAGTGGTTCCCTCGTAGACCACCTTGCCGGTGGCGCGCAGCATTTCGACGTGGCAGAGGATATTGGCCTTCGACTCCGCGTCGATCACCGGCCCGACGTCGGTGATCAGCAAGCGCGGGTCACCGAGCTTAAGCTCTCTCGCCGCGCCCGCGATCATCGCGATCATCGCGTCGGCCACGTCCTCCTGAACGAACAGCAGCCGCAGCGCCGAGCAACGCTGCCCGGCGGAACGGAACGCCGAGGCGACGACGTCGTCGGCGACCTGCTCGGGCAGCGCGGTGGCGTCGACGATCATCGCGTTGATGCCGCCGGTTTCGGCGATCAACGGCACGATCGGGCCGTCCTTGGCGGCAAGCGTGCGGTTAATGCCGCGTGCGGTCTCGGTCGAGCCGGTGAAGGCGATGCCCGCCACCGCAGGGTCGGCGACCAACGCCGCGCCGACGCT
>LUYR01000265.1 GCA_001603335.1 Rhodospirillales bacterium Alpha_05
TCCTTCACCGCCCCGCCCCTTGCGTTCACCCGAAAAGGGTTACCACACGGCAAGGTCGCACGGAAGCGACAGACTACACAGTCGGATGAAGAAGGTCAGGACGACTTGCGCGCCTGCTTGACCATCTCCTCCTTGGCGGAGCCGGGATAGACCATCATCATCTTGCCCTGGAATTCGGCGCGGACGTAGCGGTCGCCCTCGGCGTCGATGCCGAGCTTCAAGGTCATCGCACCGGTTTCCACCGCCTTCGCCGCGTCCTTGCCCTCGATGCCGTAGGCCGAGGCGAGGCTGCCGAGAAGGGTGTTGATCTCGTCGTACATTTCGTCCTGGCTGCTCACCAATCAGACTCCCTCAACTGCGATGTTGTCGATCAAGCGGGTCTTCCCGAGATACGCCGCCACCAGCATCCGCGCCGGACGGTCGAGTTCGGACAGCGGCGCGAGCCCGTCGGCGGCGCGCAGTTCAAGATAGTCGACGCTGGCGAATCCGGCTGCAAGAATCGCGCGCTTGCCGGCTTCGAGCGCCGCGTCCACACCCGCCCCGGCCTGGATCGCCTTGGCGGTGTCCTGGAGGGTGCGGTAGAGCGCCGGGGCGATCGCGCGGCCTTCCGCCGAGAGGTAGGCGTTGCGCGAGGAGCGCGCCAGACCGTCGGCCTCGCGCACCGTCGGCACGCCGATGATCGTCACCGGAATGTCGAGGTCGCGCACCAGGCGGCGGATCACCTGGAGCTGCTGGTAGTCCTTTTCGCCGAACGCGGCGAAGTCGGGCATGGTCTGGACGAGGAACTTGGTCACCACCGTCGCGACGCCGGAGAAGTGGCCGGGGCGGAGATCGCCGCACAGCCCCTCGGAAACCCCCGAAACCGTGATCGCGGTGGCGAAGCCGTCGGGATACATCTCGCCCACCGTCGGCGCGTAGACCAGCGACGCGCCAGCGCCCGCGAGCGCGGTACGGTCGGCGTCGAGGGTGCGCGGATAGGCGTCGAAGTCCTCGGTCGGACCGAACTGGGTCGGGTTGACGAAGATCGACACCACCACCTTGTCGGCATATTCGAGGGCGGCACGCACCAGGGTGAGATGGCCTTCGTGCAGCGCGCCCATGGTCGGCACCAGCGCGACCTTGAGGCCCGCGTTGCGCCAGGCCTTGACCTGGTCGCGCAGGTCGACGACGCGCCGCGCCACCGGCGGCAGGATGAGGGTCGTGGTCATCCGCAGATTCTCCTCAACGCTTCACGCCGAAGCAATGCTCCGGACCGGGGAAGGTCCGCGCCTTGACCTCGGCGGCATAACGCTTGGCAACCTCGGACACTTCCGCGCCCAGGTCGGCGTAACGCTTGACGAATTTCGGCTTGAAGTCGGAAAACATCCCGAGCACGTCGTCGATCACCAGCACCTGGCCATCGCACGCGGGCGACGCGCCGATGCCGATGGTCGGAATCCCGATCTCCTCGGTGATCTTGCGCGCGAGCGGCTCCTGCACCCCCTCGATCACCACCGAGAACGCCCCGGCCTCGGCGACCGCGCGGGCGTCGGCCGAAACCTTCGCCGCTTCCGCCTCGGTCTTGCCCTGCGAGATGAACCCGCCCAAGGCATGCACCGCCTGCGGCGTCAGGCCGATGTGGGCCATCACCGGAATCCCGCGCTCGGCGAGGAAGCGGATCGTCGCCGCCATCTCCACGCCGCCCTCGAGCTTCACCGCGGCACAGCCGGTTTCCATCATCACCCGCGCGGCGTTGCGGAACGCCTGCTCCGGGCTCTCCTGATAGGCGCCGAACGGCAGGTCGACGACGACGCAGGCATGCTCCGCCGCGCGCACCACCGCCGCGCCATGCGCGATCATCATCTCGAGGGTCACGCCAACCGTGGTCGGCAGGCCATAAACCACCATGCCGAGCGAATCTCCGACCAGGAGCACGTCGACGTGGGGATCGAGCAGGCGCGCCATCGGCGCGGTGTAGGCTGTGAGGCAGACGATCGGGTCGCCGTCCTTGCGGGCACGAAGGTCCCGCGTCGTCACCGGCTTCGCGGCGGTCGCAACGCTCATCGGGCGTTCCTCCTGGTCTCGCTGACCGGCCATTCCCAAGTCGCCAGTGCCGGTCGCCACCCTCTAACGGGGCGGTCGCCTTCTTATCGCTTTTCCGAACCGAATAAAAGCAAAACCCCTACGGGTTTCGCGGCGGCGGCGGTTTCGGCGGCTCTTCCTCGTCGTAGAGAATTCGGTTGGCCGCACCGTCGAGATCTTCGAACTGACCGCTTTTCAGCGCCCAGAGGAACGCCCCGAGGCCGATCACGCCCAGGATCAGCGCCGCCGGAATCAGCAGCAAGAGAATGTTCATCGGCGATCCCGTTTCATCAGGCGGAGCGCATTGCCCATCACCACAAGAGAAGATGTGGACATCGCCACCGCCGCGATCAACGGCGTAACCTGCCCCGCCATCGCGAGGGGGATGGTGACGAGGTTGTAGCCGATCGCGAGGCCGAAGTTGACCCGCACCAGCCCGCCCGCGCGCCGCGCCACCGCCAGGGTCTCCACCACCGGCCAGAGCCGCTCGCCCTGGAACACCGCATCCGCCGCCACCTGCGCCAGGTCCGCCGCCGAGGCCGGCGAGAGCGAGACGGCC
>LUYR01000266.1 GCA_001603335.1 Rhodospirillales bacterium Alpha_05
GCCGCAGCACCGTCACCGGCGGCAGCAACGCCCGCCACGGGCGCTCGCGCCAGAGCTTGAGGCTTTGCAGCGCCGCCGCGTCGGTCTCCGCCGGGATTCCCATGGCGGTGAGGATCGCGCGCTTGGTTTCGGGCGGGGTGACGTGGAGATTGCCGACGATGTCCCAGTAGGACTCGTGAATCCCGGCCTCCACCGCCAACTGGTGGAGCGCCTCCGCAAGTCCTTTGGGGTCGCCGGGAGGATTCAAGGCCTACTCCTTGGGTGGGTCGAAGAGCATCGGCGGCAGCGACGGGTCGGACGCGCCGCGGCGCGGGCAGACCGCCGACTGGGTGAGAATCACCAGCGCGCGGCCCTGCAACGGATAGATCTCGCCCGCGCGGTAGAGCGGCTGGCGCTCCTCGGCGAAGGGCAGCGGATAGGCGGTGTCGACGAGCGCCTTCCAGCACTGGCCGAGCTCCGGCCCGGGCAGGCGGAACGGCACCGCGCCGTAATGCGCGTTCATCAGCACCAGGAACGGGTCGTCGTCGAACGAGACGCCGCGCCGCGACATGTGCTGGCCGCTTTCGCCGCCCAAATGCCAGCCGATGCAGCGGGCGTAGGACAAGGCCCAGTCCTCGGGCGCGAGTTCGCCGCCGCGCGGGCTGAGCCAGGTGATGTCCTTGAACGAGCCCTTGCCGATCTTGCGACCGTGGAAGAACCGCGGCCGCCGGAATACCGGGTGGTCGCGGCGCAGGCGCGAGATCCAGCGGACGAAGTCGAGGAAGTCGCGGTCCTCGTCGGTGCCGTCGACCCAGTTGAGCCAGCTGATCTCGTTGTCCTGGCAATAGGCGTTGTTGTTGCCTTGCTGGGTGCGGCCGAGTTCGTCGCCCGCGGTCATCATCGGCACGCCCTGGGAGAGGAACAGGGTGGCGATCACGTTGCGCTTCTGGCGCATCCGCATCGCCTTGATCTGCTCGTCGTCGGTCGGGCCCTCGACGCCGCAGTTCCAGGAGAGATTGTAGTCGGTGCCGTCGCGGTTGCCTTCCTGGTTGGCCTCGTTGTGGCGGCGCTCGTAGCTGACCAGGTCCTGCAGGGTGAAGCCGTCGTGCGCGGTGACGTAGTTGATCGAGGCGCGGGGGCGCCGCCCGTGATGCTCGAACAGCGCCGACGAGCCGGTGATGCTCGAGGCGAAGTCGCCCATCACGCCGGAATCGCCGCGCCAGAACTGCCGCACCTTGTTGCGATAGACGTCGTTCCACTCCGACCAGCCGGGGGGGAACTGGCCGAGCTGGTAGCCGTTCGGCCCGAGGTCCCAGGGTTCGGCGATCAGCTTCACCCGGCTGAGCACCGGGTCCTGCCGCACCGCCGCGAGGAACGGGCTCTCCTGCGCGAACGCGTCGGGGGCGCGGCCCAAGGCGGTTGCGAGGTCGAAGCGGAAGCCGTCGACCTGCATCACCTCGACCCAGTAGCGCAGCGAATCCATCACCATCTGCAGGACGCGCGGATGGGTGAGGTTCAGGGTGTTGCCGCAGCCGGTGAAGTCGGTGTAGTAGCGCTTGTCGTCGCGGTTGAGGCGGTAGTAGCTGGCGTTGTCGATGCCGCGGAAGGACAGCGTCGGGCCGAGGTGGTTGCCCTCGCCGGTGTGGTTGTAGACGACGTCGAGGAGAACCTGGATGCCCGCGTCGTGCATCAGGTTCACCATGGTGCGGAACTCTGCGACGTTGCGCCCCGAGAGATAGCGCGGCGACGGCGCGAAGAAGTTGAACGAGCTGTAGCCCCAGTAGTTGCGCAGGCCCTTCTCGATCAGGTGCTGCTCGTCGGCGCAGGCATGCACCGGCAGCAGTTCGACGACGTTGACGCCCAAGGACTTCAGGTGCGCGATCACCGGCGCGGTGCCGAGGCCCGCGATGGTGCCGCGCTTGGCCAGCGGCACCTGCGGGTTCGACACCGTCATGCCGCGGATGTGCATCTCGTAGATCAGGCTGTCCTGCCACGGCACGTCGGGCGGCGCGGCGAGGTGGCGGCCGGTCGGGGTCTCGATCACCACGCCCTTCGGCATGTAGCGGGCGTTGTCCTGGCGGTTGAACGAGAGGTCGGCCTTGGGGTGCTCGAGGCGGTAGGCGTAGTTGTTGCGGTGCCAGATGATCTCGCCGGAGATCGCCTTGGCATAGGGGTCGACGAGCAGCTTGTAGGGGTTGAAGCGGTGCCCGGCGGAGGGCTCGTAGGGGCCGTGGACGCGATAGCCGTAGAGCTGCCCCGGCTTCACGTCGGGGAGGAAGCCGTGCCAGACCTGCTCGGTGAATTCGGGCAGGGTGATGCGCTCGGTTTCCTTCTTCCCCTGGGGGTCGAACAGGCAGAGTTCGACGGACTCGGCGTTGGCGGAAAACAGCGCGAAGTTCGTCCCCTTGCCATCCCAGGTCGCGCCCAGAGGATAGGGGCGGCCAGGCCAAACCACCGCGCCCATGCGTTACCCCTCGTCACGCGCCGGTTCGGCGCAGAGAATCACCGTCGCCAGAGGCGGCAGGGTGAGAACGATCGAATACGGCTGGCCGTGGTAGGGCACGGCTTCGGCCGCGACGCCGCCCGCGTTGCCGACGTTGCTGCCGCCGTAGAGCGCGGAATCGGTGTTGAGCGCCTCGGTGTAGTGACCGGGGCGCGGCACGCCGACGCGATACTCGCCGCGCGGCACCGGCGTGAAGTTGCAGGCGATCACCGCCTCGCCGCCCGCGACCGCGGGATCGCGGCGGAGGTAGGCGAGCACGCTCTGCTCCCAATTGCTGGCGTCGAGCCAATCGAAACCCTGGGGCACGAAATCCGCCCGGAACAGCGAAGGCGTGCGGCGGTAGAGCGCGTTCAGGTCCTTCAGCACCGCGCTCACCCCGGCGTGATAGGGGATGTCGAGGAGGTGCCAGTCGAGGCTGGTGTCGTGGTTCCACTCCTTGCCCTGCGCGAACTCGCCGCCCATGAACAGGAGCTTCTTGCCCGGGTGGGTCCACATGAAGGCGAAGTAGGCGCGCAGGCTCGCGAACTTCTGCCAGGCGTCGCCCGGCATCCGCGTCAGCAGCGAGCCCTTGCCGTGCACCACCTCGTCGTGGGAGAGCGGCAGGACGAAGTTTTCCTGGAAGGCGTAGATCAGGCCGAAGGTCATGTCGTTGTGGTGGAACGAGCGGTGCACCGGTTCCTTGCCGATGTAGCGCAAGGTGTCGTGCATCCAGCCCATGTTCCACTTGTAGCCGAAGCCGAGGCCGCCGAGGTAGGTCGGGCGCGAGACCATCGGCCACGCGGTGGATTCCTCCGCCACGGTGAACGCGCCGGGGAATTCCTCGTAGACCGTCTCGTTCATCCGCTTGAGGAAGGCGATCGCCTCGAGGTTCTCATGGCCGCCGAAGGCGTTGGGGATCCACTCGCCCTCCTTGCGGCTGTAGTTGAGGTAGAGCATCGACGCTACGGCATCCACGCGGAGCCCGTCGATGTGGTATTCCTCCATCCAGAACAAGGCATTGGCGATGAGGAAGTTGCACACTTCGGCGCGGCCGAAGTTGTAGATCAGCGTGCCCCAATCCATGTGGCGGCCCTGGCGCGGGTCGGCGTGCTCGTAGAGGTGGGTGCCGTCGAACCACGCGAGGCCGTGGGCGTCCTCGGGGAAGTGGCCGGGGACCCAGTCGAGGATCACGCCGAGACCCGCCGCGTGGCAGGCTTCGACGAAAAAGCGAAAGTCGTCGGGCGTGCCGAAGCGGCTGGTCGGCGCGAACAGGCCGATCGGCTGGTAGCCCCAGGAGCCGTCGAACGGATACTCGTTGATCGGCAGCAGCTCGATGTGGGTGAAGCCGAGATCGCGGACGTAGGGGACCAGCTGCTCCGCGAGTTCGCGATAGGTGAGGTAGCGGTTGCCCTCCTCGGGGCAGCGCCGCCAGGAACCCAGGTGCGCCTCGTAGATCGACATCGGCGCGTCGAAGCGGTTGGCATCGGCGCGGCGCTCCATCCACGCGCCGTCGTTCCAGGTGTAGTGCCCGATCGGCGCGACGCGGCTGGCGGTCCCCGGCGAGCGCTCGCAGGAGAAGGCGTAGGGGTCGGCCTTGAGCGGCAGGATTTCGCCGCCTGCGCCGACCAGCTCGTATTTGTAGGCCGCGCCCTCGGCGACGCCGGGGATGAAGATCTCCCACACGCCGCAGCCCGGGTGCAGGCGCATCGGATGACGGCGACCGTCCCAGTCGTTGAACCCGCCGACGACGCTGACGCGCTGGGCGTTGGGCGCCCAGACCGCGAAGGCGACGCCCGCGACGCCCTCGATCTCGGTGAGGTGCGCGCCGAGCTTCTCGAACAGGCGACGGTGGCGGCCCTCGGCCATCAGGTGGCGGTCGAGCTCGCCGAGGAACGGCGGGAAGCGGTAGGGGTCCTCGGCCTCCCAGGTGTCGGAGCCGCGGAACATCCGCACGCGGTAGGCGATCGGCAGGGGGGTGTCGGCGGGCAGAATGCCGACGTAGCCGCCCATGGCATCCACCCCGAGCATCGGCGCGAGAACCTCGCCCGCGGGCGAGATCAGCTCGGCGCGCTCCGCGCCCGGCGCGAAGACGCGCACGGCAAGGCCCGCGTCGGTGCGGTGCGGCCCGAGAAATCCGAACGGGTCGGGGTGCCGCGCCGCGGCGATTTGGGCGAAACCCGCCGCGTCGCGCGACTTCGTCGGTTGGGGAGGATTGCTCATCTGGGGCACCCTTTGCGCAACGGGAGAAGGAAGATCACGCAGGCAGCGCCGTCAATGCCGGACCGTTCGCGGGTCATGATCATACCCGCACGCGCGCCACTCGGCCAGGGACGGTGGAAGCCAGCGTGCCGACTTCCGTGCGCAATCACATCAGCGGCGATTTCGGCTTTGCCGGCGCCTTCGGCTTTGCCGGGGCTTTCGGCTTCGCGGCGGCCTTCGGCTTGGCGGCGGCGGGCGCCTTCGGCTTCGCGGCCTTCGGTGCGGGCGCGGCGTCGCCGAGGATTTCGCGCTCGGCCTGGAGCCAGAAGTTCCAATCCTGGCCTTCGGCGCAGCCGTGTTCGCGCCAGAGGTGATAGGCGCGGTCGCGGATCTTGTTTTCGTTCGGATCGCTCATGGGGTGCTGGTCCTTCTCGTCTGGGGGAACAAACCTCAACATGCGTCGGGAAAACCGTCCTGCAATCCCCACCCCGCGGGGAAAAACGCTCCCGCCCGCTGATCATCGGCCGGGAGCGCGAAAAAATCCAGAGCGTTGAAGCCCCAAGCCGGTCAGGTGATGACGTCGGGGGCCTTGCGTCCGGTGCGGGCCTCGACGCCTGAGATCGCGCGGGCGGTGGCGATCAGCCCCGCGAGCACGGCCTGGGTGTCCGCATGCTGATGCTCCGGACGCGGCTCGTAGTGCTCCAGATACACCCGTAACGTCGCGCCGCTGGTGCCGGTTCCCGAAAGCCGGAAGACGACGCGCGCGCCGTCGTCGAAGCCGATGCGCACGCCCTGGCCGGTGGTGTGCTCGCCGTTCACCGGATCGGTGTAGGCGAAATCGTCGAACAGGGTGACGGTGCGGCCGTCGAAGCTCTTGCCGATGAGGTCGGCGGCGCGGAGATCGGCCATCAGCTGCGCGGCAGCGGCGGAATCGACGCCCTCGTAGTCGTGGCGCGAGTAGTAGTCGCGGCCGTATTCGGCCCAGTGCTCGGCGAGCAGCTGCGCCACCGGCTTGTTGGTCTTGGCGAGGATGTTGAGCCAGTAGAGCACCGCCCACAGGCCGTCCTTCTCGCGCACGTGGTCGGAGCCGGTGCCGAAGCTCTCCTCGCCGCAGAACACCACCTTGCCGGCGTCGAGGAGGTTGCCGAAGAACTTCCAGCCGGTTGGGGTTTCGAACGCGGCGACGCCGAGCTTTTCCGCCACCCGGTCGGCGGCGCGCGAGGTCGGCATCGAACGCGCGATGCCGGTGAGGCGTCCGGCGTAGCCCGGCACGCAGTCGGCGTGCGCGGCGATCAGGGCGAGGCTGTCCGACGGGGTGACGAAGCAGTTGGCGCCGACGATCATGTTGCGGTCGCCGTCGCCGTCCGAGGCCGCGCCGAAGTCGAGGGGCGTCTTGCCGCGGGTCTTCGCCACCAGTTCGGCGGCATGCACGAGGTTGGGGTCGGGGTGGTGGCCGCCGAAGTCGGGCAGCGGCACCGCGTTGACCACCGTGCCCTTGGGCGCGCCGAGGCGGTCTTCGAGGATCGCCTTGGCGTAGGGGCCGGTGATCGCGTGCATCGCGTCGAAGCACATCTTGAAGCTACCCGCGCGCAGCAGCGCACCGATCGCGTCGAAGTCGAACAGGCTTTCCATCAGCTGGGCGTAGTCGGCGACCGGGTCGACGATCTCGATCGCCATGCCGCCGAGGCTCTGGGGCCCGAGGATGGAGAGGTCGCAATCCGGCGCTTCGACGATGCGGTACTGGTCGATGCGGCGGCTGTTGGCGTAGATCGCCTCGGTGAGGCTCTCGGGCGCGGGGCCGCCGTTGCCGATGTTGTACTTGATGCCGAAGTCGCCGTCCGGTCCGCCGGGGTTGTGGCTGGCGGAGAGGACGAAGCCGCCGTAGGCCTTGTGCTTGCGGATCAGGTTGGACACCGCCGGGGTCGAGAGCAAGCCGTTCTGCCCGACGAGGAGCTTGCCGACGCCGTTGGCGCAGGCCATGCGCAGGATCACCTGGATCGCCTCGGCGTTGAAGAACCGGCCGTCGCCGCCGACCACCAGGGTCTTGCCCGCGACGTCGGGCAGGGCGTCGAACACCGACTGCACGAAGTTCTCGAGGTAGTGGGGTTGCTGGAACACCGGCACCGCCTTGCGCAGTCCCGAGGTGCCGGGTTTCTGGTCGTCGAACGGAGCGGTCGAGACGACCGTAGCAACACGGTTGTCATGCATCGAAGAAGCCTCCATGGCAGGCAAATCGGAGCGGAATTTGTTAGTCAGAATAGGCGATCGCGCGGCGCGCGTCTATCGCGTGCTACCCGATCGGGGAGGTGGAAAAGCGCGCCGCCGCCGCACCCGCCGCGCGTCCGAGGGCGAGGCAGCCGGTGAGGAGGTAGCCGCCGGTGGGGGCCTCCCAGTCGAGCATTTCGCCGGCGCAGAACACCCCCGGCAGAGTCTTGAGCATCAGGGTGTCGTCGACGCCGTCCCAGGTGACGCCGCCCGCCGCGCTGATCGCTTCGTCGAGCGGCCGGGGGCGG
>LUYR01000267.1 GCA_001603335.1 Rhodospirillales bacterium Alpha_05
GCCTTCGTCGCCGAGGCGATCCGCCTCGGCCGCGACGCCCAAGCCCGCGCCGCGCTCAAGCAAAAGCTCGCCACCTGCGTCCCCGCCTCGCCGGTCTTCGACCCGGCAGCGCAGGCCCGCGCTCTCGAAGACGCCTACGCGGCGATCTGGGCCAAACACCTCGGCGCATAGAAAAACGACCGCACCCGAGGGTGCGGCCGTTTCCGTTGGCTTTTGCGAAGCCTCAGAAGCGCAGGGATTCGACGCGCACCACGTTCGGCACCTTGCGCAGCGATTCCAGGACGTCGCCGTTGAGCGCGCCGTCGATCTGCACCAGCGCCACCGCGTCTTCGCCCACTGCGTTGCGGCCGAGGTGGAAGGTGGCGATGTTGACGCCCGCGAGGCCGAGCGCGGTGCCGAGCTTGCCGATCAAGCCGGGCTTGTCCTTGTTGGTGAAGAACAGCATGTGCGGCGCGAACTCGGCTTCCACCGGAATGCCGTTGACCTCGACGAGGCGCGGCTTGCCCGCGAACAACGTGCCCGAGACCGAGCGGGTCTGGGTTTCGGTGGTCACGGTGAGCTTCACCAGGGTCTGGTATTCGGCGCAGGTTTCGCGCTTGGTTTCGGAGAGCGCGATGTTGCGCTCCTTCGCCATCGCCGGAGCCGAGACCATGTTGACCGAATCGAGCATCGGCCGCAGCAGGCCGGAGAGCGCGATCGCGGTGAGCGGCTTGGTGTTGAGTTCGGCGACCGAGCCTTCGTACTCGATGGAGACCGCCTTGACGCCCGAGCGGGTGATCTGCCCGGCGAAGCCGCCGAGGAATTCCACCAGCTTCATGTAGGGCTTCAGCTTCGGCGCATCTTCCGCCGAAACGCTCGCCATGTTGAGGGCGTTGGTCACCGCGCCGGTGAGGAGGAAGTCGGAGATCTGCTCCGCCACCTGCACCGCGACGTTGACCTGGGCTTCGGAGGTGGAAGCGCCCAAGTGCGGCGTGCAGACCACCTTGGGGTGGTTGAACAGCACGTTTTCCTTCGCCGGTTCGACTTCGAACACGTCGAGCGCCGCACCCGCGACACGGCCGTCGTCGAGCGCCACCTTGAGTGCCGCTTCGTCGATCAGGCCGCCGCGCGCGCAGTTGATGATCCGCACGCCCTTCTTCATCTTGCCGAACGACTTCTCGGAGATGATGCCGCGGGTCGCGTCGGTGAGCGGGGTGTGCAGGGTGATGAAGTCGGCACGGGCGAAGAGTTCGTCGAGCTCGACCTTCTCGACGCCGAGATCCTGGGCGCGTTCCGGGGTGAGGAACGGGTCGAAGGCGACGACGCGCATCTTGAGGGCGACGGCGCGCTCGGCGACGTAGCCGCCGATGTTGCCGCAGCCGATCACGCCCAAGGTCTTGCCGAACAGCTCGACGCCCATGAACTTCGACTTCTCCCACTTGCCGGCGTGGGTCGAGGCCGACGCCTGCGGGATGTCGCGGGCGAGCGCCATCATCATCGCGAGCGCGTGCTCGGCGGTGGTGATCGAGTTGCCGAACGGGGTGTTCATCACCACCACGCCCTTGGCGGTGGCGGCGGGGATGTCGACGTTGTCGACGCCGATACCGGCGCGGCCGATCACCTTCAGGTTGGTGGCGGCGGCGAGGATGTCGGCCTTGACCTTGGTGTCGGAGCGGATCGCGAGACCGTGGTAGTCGCCGATGCAGGCTTTGAGTTCGTCCGGGGTCATCCCCGGCTTGTAGTCGACGTCGAGGCCGCGCGCCTTGAAGATCTCTTCGGCGAGCGGGCTCATCTTGTCGGAAATCAGGACTTTCAACATCGTTGTGCCTCGTGGGAATCGGTCAAATGGGGAGAGCGGCCCGGGGCGATGCCCGGGCCGTCAAGCGATCTGGCGCTTAACCGAAGTCTTTCGCGACTTCGGCCAGAGCCCATTCGATCCACGGGAACACCGCCTTCAGATCGGCGGTTTCCACCGTCGCACCGGCCCAGATCCGCAGACCCGCCGGGGCGTCGCGGTAGGCGCCGAGGTCGTAGGCGACGCCCTCTTTGTCGAGAAGGCCGACGATCGCCTTCTGCGCCTTCTGCTGGCCCGCGTCGTCGAGCTTGGCGAACCACGGCGCGACGATCTTGAGGCAGACCGAGGTGGAGGAGCGGATCGCCGGATTGGCGGCGAGGAAGGCCACGTCGGCGCAGGCGTCGACCCAGGCGGAGATCGCCTTGAGGTTTTCCTGGCTGCGGCCGATCAGGCCCTTCAATCCGCCGATGCTCTCGGCCCACTTGAGGCCGTCGAGGGCGTCTTCCACCACCAGCATCGAGGGGGTGTTGATGGTTTCGCCTTCGAAGATGCCGCCGATCAGCTTGCCGCCCTTGGTCATGCGGAAGATCTTCGGCATCGGCCACGCCGGAACGTAGCTTTCGAGGCGGGCCACGGCGCGCGGGCTGAGGACCAGCACGCCGTGCGCGCCCTCGCCGCCCAGCACCTTCTGCCAGGAGTAGGTGACGACGTCGAGCTTGTCCCACGGCAGGTCCATGGCGAACGCGGCGGAGGTCGCGTCGCAGATCGCGAGGCCTTCGCGGTCGGCCGGAATCCAGTCGCCGTTCGGCACGCAGACACCCGAGGTGGTGCCGTTCCAGGTGAACACCACGTCATGGCTGAAGTCGACCTTGGCGAGGTCCGGGATTTCGCCGTAGCCCGCTTCCATCACCCGCGCGTCTTTGAGCTTGAGCTGCTTGACGATGTCGGTGGCCCAGCCGGAGCCGAAGCTCTCCCAGGCGAGCACGTCGACCGGGCGCGCGCCCAGCAGACTCCACAGCGCCATCTCGACCGCGCCGGTGTCCGACGCGGGAACGATGCCGAGGAGGTAGCCTTCGGGAACGCCGAGGATCGCCTTGGAGCGGTCGATCACCTCTTTGAGGCGCGCCTTGCCGACCTTGGCGCGATGCGAGCGGCCGAGCGGGGCGTCTTTGAGGGCTTCGAGGGAATAACCGGGGCGCTTGGCGCAGGGACCGGAAGAAAAGTTCGGGTTGGCCGGCCGGGTGGTCGGCTTCGCAATCGCGTTCATCAATGTCTCCCTTCTGAACAGAAGGGCATACGACCCGTTGGGAGGTCGCGGCCCACACGGGTTATACGAAAATCGGTGTCTCGGTGCAATTGCAAAGCCGGTACACGCCTCCGAGGTGAAAATTATCGCCCTTCGCGTGTAAATTTATGACCTGGAAATGTGTTGACATTCACGGCATGCCAATGACATCTTTGGATAAATTCCCATATTCCTTTGCCATTTCCGGCAAAAAACCACCTATACGCGAAGGATCGCCGCGAAAACGGCGAAAACACCGTCATGTTGCAATCATTGCGTATCGCCACGCGGCTCTGGATTCCCGCGGCGGCGTTGGTGTTGGCGATGCTGGTCGCCTCCGGGTTTTCTCTCGAGGCGCTGTGGCGCTCGGTCTACGACGGCCGCGTCGCCCAGGTGCGCGCGGTGGTCGAGAGCGCTGTGAGCACCGTCGCCGCCCTCGACGCGCGCGCCAAGGCGGGCGAGATCAGCCTCGCCGAAGCCCAGGACGAGGCGCGCAGGGCGTTGCGCGCGGTGCGATTCGCCAATGGCGAATACCTCTTCGTCTACGACGAAACCGGCGTCAACGTCGCCCACGGCATGCGCCCCGAGCTCGAAGGCCGTAACCTCTGGACGCTCAAGGACGCCAACGGCGATTCGATGATCCAGGAACTGGTCGGCGCGGCGAAGCGCGGCGGTGGCGCGGTGCGCTACGGCTGGAAACAGACCGAGTCCGCCCCCATCAAGGACAAGATCGCGTGGTCGGCGATGTATGCGCCGTGGGGCTGGGCGATCGGCACCGGCGTCTACATCGACGACATCCAGGGCGACTTCCTCCTCCGCCTCGAAACCGAGCTCGGGGCGCTCGCCCTGGTGCTGGCGCTCGCGGGCGTGCTCACCATTGCGGTGACGCGCTCGATCGTGCGCCCGATGCGGCGGACGATCCGCGAGATGGAGGAAGTCGCAGGCGGCAACCTCGACATCGCGATCAGCGGCGCGGAAACCCGCAACGAACTCGGCGAAATCGCCTCGGCGCTCGAAACCTTCCGCGACACCGCGCGGGAGCGCGCCGCCGCGCTCGCCCGCGAGC
>LUYR01000268.1 GCA_001603335.1 Rhodospirillales bacterium Alpha_05
GTCACCGAGCCGTCGAGCTGGCGCGCGATCTCGCCGCTCACCGGCTGGCTTGCGTCCCACGGCCTGGTCGGGATCTCGGGCATCGACACCCGCCAGCTCACCCGCCGCATCCGCGAGCTGGGCGCGCCGCACGGCGTGATCGCCCACTCCGAGAGCGGCGAGTTCGACCTCGACGCGCTCCTGGCGCAGGCGAAGGCATGGCCGGGCCTGAACGGCATGGACCTCGCCAAGGAAGTTTCCTGCAGCCAGACCTACACCTGGGACGAGGCGCTGTGGAGCCTGGGCGGCGGCTACGCCCGCCAGGAGAACCCGCAATATCATGTCGTCGCCGTCGACTACGGTGCGAAGCGCAACATCCTGCGCTGCCTCGCCGCCGCCGGCTGCAAGGTGACGGTGGTTCCGGCCAATGCCACGGCCGAGGACATCCTCCGCCACAAGCCCGACGGCGTGTTCCTCTCCAACGGCCCGGGCGACCCGGCGGCCACCGGCGAATACGCGGTGCCGGTGATCCAGGACCTGATCAAGGCCGACATGCCGATCTTCGGCATCTGCCTCGGCCACCAGCTGCTCGCCCGCGCGCTCGGCATGCGCACCCACAAGATGGCCACCGGCCATCGCGGCGCGAACCACCCGGTCAAGGACCTCGCCACCGGCAAGGTCGAGATCACCAGCCAGAACCACGGTTTCGTCGTCGACGAGGAGAGCCTCGGCGCGGATGTCGAGATCACCCACCGCTCGCTGTTCGACGGCTCGGTGGAGGGTCTGGCTTCGACCAAACTGCCGGTGTTCTCGGTGCAGTATCACCCCGAGGCCTCGCCCGGTCCGACCGACAGCCATTATCTGTTCGACCGCTTCATCGAGATGATCGCCAAGCGCCGCTGAGGCGTGCCGCTTTCCGTTCCTCCGTCCGCCGCCGAGACTTTTCCAGAGACCATAAAATGCCAAAACGTACCGACATCCACAGCATCCTCGTGATCGGCGCGGGGCCGATCGTCATCGGCCAGGCCTGCGAGTTCGACTACTCCGGCGCACAGGCCTGCAAGGCGCTGCGCGACGAAGGGTACAAGGTGATCCTGGTCAACTCGAACCCGGCGACGATCATGACCGACCCGGAAACGGCGGACGTCACCTACATCGAGCCGATCACCCCGGAAGTCGTCACCCGCATCCTCGAAAAGGAGCGCCCCGACGCGCTCCTGCCGACGATGGGTGGCCAGACCGCGCTCAACACCGCGATGGCGCTGGCGGATTCGGGCGTGCTCGAACGCCTCGGCATCGAGATGATCGCGGCGAAGCGCGACGTGATCGCCAAGGCCGAAGACCGCCTGCTGTTCCGCGACGCGATGGACAAGATCGGCCTCGCCTCGCCGAAGTCGCGCCTCTGCCGCAGCCTCGACGACGCGCGCCAGGCGCTCGCCGAGATCGGCCTGCCCTTGATCATCCGCCCGTCGTTCACCCTGGGCGGCCTGGGCGGCGGCATCGCCTACAACGTCGCCGAATTCGAGGCGATCATCCGCTCCGGCCTCGCCGCCTCGCCGGTGCACGAGGTGCTGGTCGAGGAATCCGTGCTCGGCTGGAAGGAATACGAGATGGAAGTGGTCCGCGACCATGCGGACAATTGCATCATCGTCTGCTCGATCGAGAACGTCGATCCGATGGGCATCCACACCGGCGATTCGGTCACCGTCGCGCCCGCGCTGACGCTGACCGACAAGGAATACCAGATCATGCGCAACGCCTCGATCGCGGTGCTGCGCGAGATCGGCGTCGACACCGGCGGATCGAACGTGCAGTTCGCGATCAACCCGGACGACGGACGCATGGTGGTGATCGAGATGAACCCGCGCGTGTCGCGGTCCTCGGCGCTCGCCTCGAAGGCGACCGGATTCCCGATCGCCAAGGTCGCGGCCAAGCTCGCCGTCGGCTATACGCTCGACGAACTGATGAACGACATCACCGGCTGCACCCCGGCGTCGTTCGAGCCGACGATCGACTACGTCGTCACCAAGATTCCGCGCTTCACCTTCGAGAAGTTCCCCGACACCGAGGCGACTCTCACCACCTCGATGAAGTCGGTGGGCGAGGCGATGGCGATCGGCCGCACCTTCGCCGAGAGCCTGCAGAAGGGCCTGCGCAGCATGGAGACCGGCTTGACCGGCCTCAACGAAGTCGAGATCGCGGGCGTCGACCCGAACTCGCCCGAGACCACCCGCGCCGCGGTGCTGAAGGCGCTCGCCGCGCCCAAGCCCGACCGCCTCCTGACCATCGCCCAGGCGTTCCGCCACGGCCTCACCGTCGCCGAGATCCACCAGGCCTGCGCCTACGACCCGTGGTTCCTCGAACGCGTCCGCGAGATCGTCGAGATGGAAGCCGACCTGCGCAAGAACGGCCTGCCGCAGGACGCGCAGAAGATGCAGCGGGTCAAGGCGATGGGCTTCTCCGACGCACGGATCATGGAGCTGACCAAGCGCACGGCGAAGGACGTCGCGTTCCGTCGCGACATCCTCAACGTCCACCCGGTGTTCAAGCGCATCGACACCTGCGCCGCCGAGTTCCCGTCCGACACCCCCTACATGTACTCCTGCTACGAGGGCAACGGCCTCGCGCCGGGGCAGTGCGAGGCGGACCCGTCCGAGCGCACCAAGGTGATGATCCTGGGCGGCGGACCGAACCGCATCGGCCAGGGCATCGAGTTCGACTACTGCTGCGTCCACGCCGCCTTCGCGCTTGAGGAAGTCGGCTACGAGACGATCATGGTCAACTGCAACCCGGAGACCGTCTCCACCGACTTCGACACCTCGGATCGCCTCTACTTCGAGCCGCTGACCGAGGAAGACGTGGTCGCGATCGCGCGCAAGGAGCAGGAAAAGGGCTACCTCAAGGGCGTGATCGTGCAGCTCGGCGGCCAGACGCCGCTCAAGCTCTCGAAGGCCCTCGAAGCCGCGAAGATTCCGATCCTCGGAACCTCGCCCGACGCCATCGACGTCGCCGAAGACCGTGAACGCTTCCACGATCTGCTCGTCCGCACCGGTCTGAAGCAGCCGGTCAACGGCACCGCCCGCTCCGCCGACGAAGCCCGCGCGGTGGCGGCCAAGATCGGCTATCCGGTGGTGATCCGCCCGTCCTACGTGCTCGGCGGCCGGGCGATGCGGATCGTCTACAACGAACTCGCGCTCAACGACTACATCGCCACGGCGGTGAAGGTCACCGGCGACAGCCCGGTGTTGATCGACAGCTACCTCCAGGACGCGATCGAGGTCGACGTCGACGCGATCGCCGACGGCACCGACGTCTACGTCGCCGGGATCATGCAGCACATCGAGGAAGCCGGCATCCACTCGGGCGATTCCGCCTGCTCGCTGCCGCCGTATTCGCTTTCCGACGCGATGATCGAGGAGCTGAAGCGCCAGACCCGTCTGCTCGCCAAGGAGCTCAACGTCGTCGGCCTGATGAACATCCAGTTCGCGATCAAGGGCGAGGACGTCTACCTCCTCGAGGTCAACCCGCGCGCCTCGCGCACCGTGCCGTTCGTCGCCAAGGCGACCGGCATTCCGGTGGCGAAGATCGCCTCGCGGGTGATGGCGGGCGAGAGCCTCGCGTCGTTCAATCTGGTCGAGAAGATGCCGGCCCACGTCGCGGTCAAGGAAGCGGTGTTCCCGTTCGCGCGCTTCGCGGGCGTCGACATCCTGCTCGGGCCGGAGATGAAGTCCACCGGCGAAGTGATGGGCATCGATTCCGATTTCGGCCGCGCCTACGCCAAGGCGCAGCTGGGCGCGGGCACCGCCCTGCCGCTGTCCGGCACGGTGTTCATCTCGGTCAAGGACCACGACAAGCCGGTCGCGGTGGAGATCGCGCGCGACCTGATCGAGCTGGGCTTCACCGTCACCGCCACCCGCGGCACCGGCAAGGTGCTCTCGGATGCCGGGCTCGCCGTCACCATCGTCAACAAGGTGATGGAAGGTCGGCCCCACTGCGTCGATCTGATGCTCTCGGACGGAATCCAGATGGTGATCAACACCACCGACAGCGCGATGTCGGTGGCCGACAGCTTCTCGATCCGCCGCACCGCGCTCACCAACAACATCGCCCATACCACCACGATGACCGGCGCCAAGGCGGTGATCGCGGGGATACGGGCGTTGAAGTTCGAGGGGCTTGATGTCCGCTCGCTGCAAGGTTACTTTGGTGAACCTTTGCCGACCGACGTTTGAATCACGGCGTTAATCGAACGCCGCGGCAATTTCCCCTATGGCTAAAGGGTCTCGGGCATGGAGCAGATCCCCATGACTCCGGACGGCTACACCCGTCTGGAAGATGAATTGAAGTTTCTGAAATTCACCGCGCGTCCGGACGTGATCCGGGCGATCGGCGAAGCGCGGGAACATGGCGACCTCTCGGAAAACGCCGAGTATCATGCCGCACGCGAAAAGCAGAGCTTCATCGAGGGCCGGATCAAGGAACTCGAAGACCTGGTGAGCCGGGCGCAGGTCATCGACATCGCACAGATGTCGGGCGACCAGGTGCGCTTCGGCGCAAAGGTGCTCCTCGCCGACGAAGATACGGAAGAGGAAAAGGAATACCAGATCGTCGGCGCGCACGAAGCCGACATCAAGATGGGGCGGATTTCCATCGTCTCGCCGCTGGGCAAGGCCCTGATCGGCAAGAAGGCCGGGGATTCCGTCGACGTCGCCACTCCGGGCGGCCGCAAGTCGTTCGAGATCATCGAAGTCAAATACGCCTGAGCCTGCTTCGGCAGCTTCGGAAACGACGAACCGCCGTGGTTGCCACGGCGGTTTCGTCGTTTCGGGCTGCCGCGTTTGCGGAGGTCAGACGGAGCGCAACATCTGCGAGACGTTGATCGCGGTGGAGGCGACGTGCCCCCGCATCGCCTCGCGTGCGGCCAAGCCGTCGCCGGCGAGCACCGCGGCGAGGATCGCTTCGTGTTCCTGCTGCGACGACTGCAGCCGTTCGGTGTGGCGGAACTGCACCTCTCGGTACGGACTGGTGCGCAGGCGGACGCTCTGCGCCACATCGCTCAGGCTCGCATTGTGCGCGCCGCGGAACAACGCGGCATGGAAGCGCTTGTTCACGCACACATAGGCTTCCGCATCGGCGTTGGCGACGCATGCCGCCCCCTCGCGGACAAGCCCCTGCAACTCGCGGCGCTCTGCCGCAGTCATCCGCCGCGCGCTGAACTCCGCGCACAGGGCTTCAAGCTCGCCCAAGGTTTCGAACAGGTCGTTCAAGGTTCCGATATCCAAGCGCCGCACCATGAATGCCCGGCGCGGACCGCGTTCCGCCATCCCCGCCTCTTTGAGGCGCTGCAAAGCCTCGCGCACCGGAGTCCGAGAGACGCCGAAACGCTCGGCCAACGCGATTTCGCTCAGCATGTCGCCGGGCTTCATGCGGTTGGAGAGAATGCCATCCATCAAGGCCGCGAACACGCGATCGGACGAACGTACCTCACCCTCGTTTGCCTCGGCGTGTTGATCGCCATTTTCGGCGGCATCGTGGGCGGATGAGTGCATATCAGGAGAAAATCCATACAAGTGGGTTTCCTGATATTACGCCGCCCCCCGATGCGTCGCAAGCGCGCCACGCGCGCATGCGAGGGCAGCATACCGCTGCCCCCGCACCGTCTTCGCAACCGAAAGGGACTGGACCCGACGTTAGAAGGTCAGGCGCAGACCCGCAGCGCCACCCCAGGCGCCTTCGTTGCCCTTGGACGCATCGCCCGAGCCGGATTCGGCGTTGAAGTAGCCGACCGAGCTGAACAGGTCGACACCCGGCCCGAGGGTATACCGCGCTCCGACCCGGTAGAGATCGGCGGTATCGTCACCCGCATAGATGCCACGCACCGCCGAGTGGGCATAGCTGAACGACACCGCGTAGGGGCCTTCCGCATAGCCGAGGCCGAGCTCCCAGGCGTGACCGTCCTTGGCCGCGTTGAAGGTGTCCTCGCCCGCGATCATACGGTTGAACGAACCGCCAAGGGTGAAGCCCTGGTACGACAGCGCGGCGCTGGTCTGGAAGTTATGCACGTCGCCCGGGTTCGAGACCTCGGCGTCGTTGCGGCCGTTCATGTAGTCGTAGCCGACCGCGGCCTTGACGCCGACGCCCGCAAACTCGCCGCCGTAGCTGAGCGAGGTGGCCCACGCCTGATCGAAGTTGCCGGTCTTCTCGATACCGTCGGTGGTGTCGAGGTAATCGTCGCCACGGGTATCGTTGGACGGAGTGAACGACACGCCGGCCTGGAAGCCGTAGAGGCTCGGGGTGAAGTAGCTGAGCTTGTTGGCGTAGTTGGTCGGAGTCTCGTTGGGATCGAGGATCACCACCTGATTGCGCGGCGTGATCTGGGCGACGAAGTCGCTCTTGGTCAGGCCCGCGGTGAGGTACGAGGCGTCGGGAGCTTCGTTGTGGGTCATCCAGACCACGTCGCGGTACTTGCCGACGATCATCTTGCCGGCGTTGCCTTCCACCCAGGCGTAGCTCCGCACCACTTCGGTGTCGTTGCTATCGGCGCCGGCGGCGATCTCAACCTGCGCGCCAACCTTCATGCCGTTGTCGAGGGCGGTCTTGCCGGTGAAGAAGATCCGCGAATCGCCCTGGATGTCGAAGCTGTTGACCGGGGTGGAATAGGCGGAATCCTGGCTTCCCGCGGCAACCCAATACTCCATGTAGCCGCCGAGAGTCAGCTTCACCGGCTCCGATGCGAACGCAGCCCCGGGAGCGACTGCGAGAGACGACACCAACATCGTGGTTCCGAGCAGTACCTTGTTCATCTGTCTACCTTTCGAATGTCCCCGGATTCGCTCCAGGATCGTGAGAGACGCCGAATATGCATATTGAAACGAGGGATAGTCGTCATGTGTGTGGGGCATGTATACATATTCGGCAACCGGGATACAAACATCGCTGCCGCCGATGATCAAGCCAAATTCCCGCGCTGTCGGGCCAAAGCCGATAAAGTGTGACCATTCGGCCACACCTCGCTCCGGCAGATCCGCACCCGCGCCGCGAAAACCGGGCGCAACGCGACGGATCGAGATCAAATGCTAGAAATGCGGGAATATCTTCGACGCACAGGCCCAAAACGTGCGCCGCGGCGGGGGTGATCGCCGGTTTTCTCTCATGCCAAAGACACGAGAAGCACACCCTGGTACTCAGCCTCGGGTGTCGCCACATCCCTCCCTGTGGGAGGAAACTCCCGGCGATCTAGGCCTCCGGCGACGGCGGCTTTCGGGAGAGTTGGGTATGAGTACGCGTATCATTCCGCTCCGCAGCGGACGCCTGCGGACCGTCACGAGCCACCGAACCCGCCCCGGCGGCGCTTCTCCCCGTCACGATATCTTCGGGCTCACCCCGGCCCCCACGCGCACCTCCGCCGCGGGAGCGCGCGTGGTTGCGCATCGCGGTGCGAAGCTGGGTGAAGACACGGCCAAACGGTTTGCGGCAGAGGCCGACCGCCTCTCCCAGGAGGCAAACGGCCTCCCGACCGACGCATGCACCTCCGTCGGCAAGACCCTGGGCTGAGCCCGCGGTCTGGGAAACGGCGCTTCGGCTCGCCCACGTGGCCGTCGAAGCGCCGGGTGCACCAAACTCCCCGCCCGGATTGCACCGGGCTCAACTTCCTCCCGTCGGATCGCGACGGGAGGTTATTTTTCGAGGGTGTTTTATTCGGTTTCGGAAACCGGCGCGGTCGGGATCGGCACGCCCGGCTCCTGCTTCGCCGAGCGAATCGCGAGCGCGGTGGTGACATGCCCGACGTTGGGCGCGGCGGTGAGCTTGGTGGTGAGGAAGCGCTGGTAGTCTTCCCAGTCGCGCGCGACCACCTTCAGGAGGAAGTCGGTCTCCCCGGCGAGCATGTAGCACTCGCGCACTTCGGGCCAGCTATTGACCCGTTCCTCGAAGGCACGGAGATCGATTTCGGCGTGGGAGTTGAGCGCCACCTGGGCGAACACCGACACGTTGTAGCCGAGCGCGCCCGGATCGATGGTGGCGTGATAGCCCTTGATGATGCCGGATTCCTCCAGCGCCCGAACCCGCCTGAGGCACGGCGGGGCGGAAATCCCGGCGCGGCGCGCGAGATCGACGTTGGTAATTCGGCCGTCCGCCTGGAGATCGGCAAGGATCTGGCGGTCGACGCGGTCAAGCTTGACCCTTTGCATGGACGAAGCGTCCCCCAATTGTCTGCGGACATCGCAGTTCCGGCGTGAGTTTGAAATTTTATTACTGGTTTTCCGGAGCCGACACAATGGAAATGCGATGCGATGGGAGCGCGGCGGGGTGCAATTTCAGCAACCCCACCCGGCGCGGCGCACCCTCGCGCGTGGCGGATTTTCGCCTTATATGCGTAAGCGAAAATATGGCACGCCGTGGGGTCGGCCGCCGCGCTTCGGGTTTGCGTCCGGGCGCGGGGTTTCCTATCCTCTCGGGCGATCAACCCGCCTAATCCTCTCCTCGAAAGTTTCTTCATGGCAACGCATCACACCAAGGTCCTGATCATCGGTTCCGGCGCCGCCGGGCTGACCGCGGCGATCTACGCCGCGCGCGCCAACCTGAAGCCGATCCTGCTCGCGGGATTGCAGCCGGGCGGCCAGCTCACCATCACCACCGACGTCGAGAACTTCCCGGGCTTCCCCGACGGCGTGCAGGGCCCCGAACTGATGGAGCGGATGCAGGCGCAGGCCGAGCGCGTCGGCACCGAGGTGATCTACGACCTGATCACCGAGGTCGACTTCTCCAAGCGGCCGTTCCGCTGCGTTTCGGATAGCGGCGACGAATACTTCGGCGAGACCGTGATCATCTCCACCGGCGCCACGGCCCGCTGGCTCGACATCCCGAGCGAAGTGGAATACCGCGGCTTCGGCGTTTCCGCCTGCGCCACCTGCGACGCGTTCTTCTTCCGCGGTAAGGACGTGGCGATCGTCGGCGGCGGCAACACCGCGGTCGAGGAGGCGATCTTCCTCACCAACCACGCGAGCTCGGTCACCCTGATCCACCGCCGCGACAGCCTGCGCGCCGAGCGGGTGATGCAGGACCATCTGTTCGCCAACCCCAAGGTCAAGGTGATCTGGGATTCGGTGGTCGACGAGGTGAAGGGCTCCGAGTCGCCCAAGTCGGTGACCGGCCTGCGCCTGCGCAACGTCAACACCGGCGAAACCAGCGAGATCGACGTCGCCGGGCTGTTCGTCGCCATCGGCCACACCCCGAACACCGCAATGTTCAAGGACGTGCTCGACATGGACGCCGAGGGCTACCTGATCACCAAGCCGGATTCCACCGCCACCAACGTCCCCGGCGTGTTCGCCGCGGGCGACGTCCAGGATCACATCTTCCGCCAGGCGATCACCGCCGCCGGCACCGGCTGCATGGCCGCGATCGAGGCCGACCGCTTCCTCGTCGACCACGGCAAGATCGCCTGATCCGCGATAAAACCTTCGGCTGCTTGCGGGCGCGTCTTGCCGCGCCCGCAGGTTTCAGCATAAGCTTTGGCGGGAATTGATTTTTTCCGACAGGACGGACATGCCCGCGCGCCAAGCCACCACCCTCGACTGGGACAAGCTCCGAATCTTCCACGCCGTCGCCGAAGCGGGCAGCTTTACCCGCGCCGGCGAGGCGCTGAACCTGAGCCAGTCGGCGGTCAGCCGCCAGGTCGGCGCGCTCGAGGAAAGCCTCCACATTCCGCTGTTCCACCGCCACGCGCGCGGCCTCCTGCTCACCGAACCGGGCGAGGATCTCTACCGCACCGTCCACGACGTGTTCGCCAAGCTGGCGATGGCCGAGGCGCGCCTCACCGAAAGCAAGGTCCGCCCCGAAGGCCCGTTCAAGATCACCACCACCGTCGCCTTCGGCGCGATGTGGCTCGCGCCCCGGATCAAGGAGTTCATCGAGCTCTACCCCGAGATCCAGGTGTCGCTGCTCTTGGACGACTCCGAGCTCGACCTCGCGATGCGCGCCGCCGACGTCGGCATCCGCTTCAAGGCACCGCACCAGCCCGACCTGATCCAGCGCAGTCTGTTCACCGTCCACTACCAGCTCTACGCCGCGCCCGAATACCTCGAGGCGCACGGGCGGCCGCAGGTGGTCACCGAGCTCGACGACCACCGCCTGATCGTCTACGGCGACGACGCCCGCGCCCCGGTCGACAACATGAACTGGGTGCTCAACTTCCATTCCGCGCGCAGCGGTGGCCGCCGTGCGATCCTCCGGATCAACAACGTCTACGGCATTCTCCAGACCGTGCGCAGCGGTTTGGGCATCGGCGCGCTCCCCGACTATTTCTCCACCGAAGTGGAAGGGCTCGAACGCGTCCTCCCCGACCTCGAAGGCCCCTCCTTCGACGCCTACTTCGTCTATCCGCAGGAGATGCGGCACTCGAAGCGGGTAGCGGTGTTTCGCGACTTCCTGTTGAAAAAGATCGCGGAAACCGCCTGATTCGGCGTCGAGCTATAACCAAAGTGATGGCGAGCATAGCCAGCTATGCACCACATGCATTCCTGTTCCTTGGAATTGATTGTGGTTTCGCCGCCCGGTTTTCCTTAAATCATCCCCGCGAACCGGCAACGTCGGTTTTCAACCTTCAGGTCGGGCGACAGCCTTCAAGTGTCGCCACGGGTCGTTTCGACGGTCCGACGTCTCCTTGACGTGAAGCCTCCCTGTTCAAACTTTTGCCCCCGAGGTTTTCCTCGGGGGTTTTTTCTTGGACGGTCAGGCGCCGGTGAAGGCAGGTTTGCGCTTCGCGGCGAATGCAGCCACCCCCTCCAGCCCGTCGGCGGTGCGCGACAGCCGCGCGATGCTCCGGCCTTCCCGCGCCATCTGGCTTTCGAGCGAATCCGCATCGGCTGCGGCGAGCAGCGCCTTGACCGCGCCATAGGCCTTGGTCGGACCCGCGGCGAAACGCGCCGCCTGGTCGGCCACCACGGCCTTCAGCTCGGCGGCCGGCACCACCCGGGTGAGGATACCCCACTCCAGGGCCTCGGCGGCGCTCAACAGCGGATTGTTGAGGTAGAGATCGGCGGCACGGCGCGGCCCGATCAGGCGGGAGAGGAACCAGGTCGAGCCCGCGTCGGGCGAGAGGCCGATCTGGGTGTAGGCGCTGGTGAACTTGGCGGTGTCCGCCGCGATCGCGATGTCGGCGCATGCCACGAGGCTAAGCCCCGCGCCCGCTGCAATGCCGTTGACCATCGCGATCACCGGCGCATCCATCGCCCGCAGGCGCGACACCGCGAGGTTGAGATAGCCGGTGATCTCGGAGAGGAACACGTCGACGGTCTCGGGCTCGGCGGCGAACGCGCCGACGTCGCCACCCGCGCAGAACGCCTTCTCCCCCGCGCCGGTGATCACCACCGCGCGCACCGACGCATCCGCCGCCAGCCGCGCCGTCGCCGCCGCCAGGGCCTCGGCCAGCGCCATGTCCATGGCGTTGAATGCCTGGGGCCGGTTGAGGGTGATCGTCGCAACGCCGCCCTGGACTTCAACGAGAACCGGATCGCTCATTCGCTATCTCCTGGAAAATGCCTGCATTTGTCTTAAACCCTCGCCCGCGAGTCCCGCAAGCGCGGCAGGGCGCGGCGGCAAACCCGGAAGCTTCGTCGCAATTCTTGCAACAATGATGTGCCAACTGCGCTGATTGTTGAGTCCGGCGACATCCTCCAATCTCTTGCGCATCATCACCGCAACCGATTTGGAGTTCACGCCCATGTCCGAGATCCGCACTCTCCCCTCCAACCACGTCATCCCGGCGTTCGCGCCGCTCTACAGCGCGTTCTCGCCGCTCGCCGACGCCGTGGTGCGCGTCGCCGCCGGCGCCTTCCTGGTGCCCCACGGCGCGCAGAAGCTGTTCGGCTGGTTCGGCGGCTACGGCCTCGAAGCCACCGGCCAGTTCTTCGCCACCAAGCTCGGGCTGCCGGCCTCCCTCGCCCTCGTCGCCGGAGCCATCGAGGTCTTCGGCGGCCTCGCGCTGGCGCTCGGCTTCGCCACCCGCATCGCCGCCGCCCTGGTGTTCGGCCTGATGGCGGTCGCGGTGGTCCAGGTCCACCTCGGCGCGGGCTTCTTCTGGACCTCGGGCGGCTACGAATATCCGCTGCTCTGGGCGATCCTCGCGCTGTCCTTCGTGGTCAAGGGCGGCGGGCGCTACTCGGTCGACGCCGCCATCGGCCGCGAAATCTGAGTCTGGCGCCCCCTGCCCGCGCCCGGTCGCCGTTCTCCCTGGCGGCCGGGTTGCTTTGTTTCCCGGGATCGTGAAATCATGTCGCCGCGTTTCCTCCCAAAGGAGAACCGACGAATGAGATCCACGCTCGCCCTCGCCACCCTGCTTGCCTGCGCCGCGCCCGCCGCCGCGCATGCGGAATGGGAAGCCCTCGATGCCGACGCCATCGTCGAGGCGTGCTGGGCCGACGTGCAACCCGACATCGACAGCGGCGTCACCCTGCGGATGCAGCAGGGCATCGCCGCCGTCTCCCAATGCCTGCGCACCCGGATCATGGAAAATACCGCGCCGCTGTTCGCCGCCACCGGCTACACGCCGAAGCAGCAACTCGCCGACATCGACCGCCTCACCCAAAGTGCCGGCAGCTTCTACTGGAAGCTCTACAACGAGAACCGCGCCTGCGCGCCCGCCTGCGGCACCCTCGCACGGGTCCAGGCCGGGGCGGAAATCCCCGACCTCCTGGAACGCCTGCTGCGCGACGTCGTCGAAACCCGCAACCAGTTCCGGATGTGAGCCGATGCTCCTCCGGCTGCGCAAAATCCTGCTTTGGACCGCCCTCGCGATCCTCCTCATCCCGCCGATCGGCCTCGCGGCGTTCCGCGTCGTGCCGCCGCCGATCACGCCGCTGATGCTGATCCGCCTCGCGCAAGGCGAAGGCCTCACCCGCACCTGGAAACCCCTCGACGACATCGCGCCGCAACTCCGCGCCGCGGTGATCGCATCGGAAGACAACCTCTTCTGTGAACACACGGGCTTCGATATCGGCTCGATCCAGGACGCAATGGACGACTGGGAAGCCGGACGCGGCACCCGCGGCGCCTCCACGATCTCGATGCAGACCGCGAAAAACCTCTTCCTCTGGCCCGGTCGCAACCTCGTCCGCAAAGGCCTCGAAGCCTATGCCACGGTCTGGATGGAACTCCTCTGGCCGAAAGCCCGCATCGCCGAGGTCTACCTCAACATCGCCGAATGGGGCCCCGGCCTCTACGGCGCGGAAGCCGCCGCCCAGGCCTACTTCCACAAACCCGCCGCCAAACTCACCCGCCGCGACGCCGCCCTGATGGCCGCCGTGCTGCCCAACCCCCGTGCCTGGAACCCCGCCAAACCCACCGCCTACATCCAAGGCCGCGCCCGAACCATCGAACGCCGCATGCACCAGGTCGGGCCGGCATTGCTCGATTGCGTGGGTGGAGAGCCGTAAAAACCAGGCCAGGGCCCTGCCCTGGACCCGCGAGGGGACTCGGTCCCCTCGACCCCATAACTGGTTTTCGCGCGTCAGCGCAATCAACCGCCACGCCGCGTGATGGCTCTACGGCGCTACGCGCAAAAACTAACGGGATCAAAGGGCCCCCGGCCCTTTGCGGGCCCGGGCAGAGCCCGGACCTTACTTCCCCAGCAAGTCCGCGCACTTCGCGTCGAGGACGCGAATCAGGTCGGCGGGGGCGAGCTTGGCCTGGAGGCCGCGCTGGCCGCCGTTGACGAACACGGTGTCGAAGTCTTGCGCGGTGGCGTCGACGGCGGTGGGGACTTTGCGTTTCTGGCCGAGCGGGCTGATGCCGCCGACGTGGTAGCCGGTGAGGCGTTCGGCGGCGGGCGGAGTCATCATCGTGGCGTGCTTGGCGCCGAACAGGGCGGCGACCTTTTTCAGGCTCGCCTCGCGGTCGGAGGGGAGGAGGACGCAGACCGGCTTGCCGTCGGCTTCCATCATCAGGGTTTTGAACACCCGGGCCGGGGATTCGCCGATGGCGCTGGCGGCCTGGAGGCCGACGCGTTCGTCGCCGGGGTCGTAGTCGTAGCTGACGAGGTCGAAGGCGACGCCCGCCTTGGTGAGGGCGAGCGTCGCGGGGGTGGTCTTGGCCATGGTCGGATGCCTTTTAAGCGAACTTCGCCATCGCGGGCAGGGTCTTGACCGCGTAGCCTTCCTTGGCGAGGCCTTCCTTCACCAGGCGCGCGGTGGCTTCCGCCTCGGGGCCATCGCCGTGGACGCAGACACTGTCCACCGGGGTGTCGATGCGGCCGCCCGCGAGGGGGAACAGCGCCTGCTCGCGCACCATCTTCAGCACGTGGGCGAGCGCTTCCTCCGGGTGGTGGATCATCGCGCCGGGCTGGCCACGGGTGACGAGTTGGCCGTCGGGGGCGTAGGCGCGGTCGGCGAAGATTTCGATCGCGGTTTTGAGGCCGAGCTTTTCCGACGCGCGCGCCATCGCCGAGCAGGCCGGGGCGAGGAAGATCAGGCCGGGGTCGACCGCCTTGATCGCGCGGGCGATGGCTTCGGCGAGGACGTCGTCCACCGCCGCGATGTTGTTGAGCGCGCCGTGCGGTTTCACATGCGTGACCTTGCCGCCCGCCGCCGCCGCGACCGCCTGGAGCGCGCCGATCTGGACGATGGTGATCGCCTCGACTTCCTTGGCCGACATGGTCATCTTGCGCCGCCCGAAGCCCTGGAGATCGGGGAAGCCCGGGTGCGCGCCGACCGAGACGCCGTTCTGGAACGCGAGGCCGACGGTCTCGCGCATCACCAGCGGGTCGCCCGCATGGAAGCCGCAGGCGATGTTGGCGGAGGAGACGACTTCGAGCATCGCCGGATCGTTGCCGATGGCGTATGCGCCGAAGCTCTCGCCCATGTCGGCGTTGAGGTTGATCTCTTTGGCCATGTTGGCGCTCCTGTTCTACTCGACCGCGACGGCAGCCGCCGCGAGGTCGCTCAAGGTGGTTTCGAATTGGCGCGCGGCGGCTTCCGCCTCGGCCACCGAGACTTCGGTAAAGCGCACCTCCGCGCCCGGCTTCAGCCTCGCGAAGCGCGGCAGGTCCGCGCCGATCACCGCGCCGATCTTGGCGTAGCCGCCGACGGTGGCGCGGTCGGCGAGCATCACGATCGGCTCGCCC
>LUYR01000269.1 GCA_001603335.1 Rhodospirillales bacterium Alpha_05
AGGCCGAGGGCGACCGCGCCCGCAAGCGCGGCCTTGATGCCGCCGCTGCTGCCCATGCTCGGCAGGACGACGAAGGTGGTTTCGGGGTGGCGGGCGGTGTAGGCGTCGGCGAGCAGACGCATCGTGCCGAGGGTCGCGCCCGAGCCGCCGAGCTGGAGCTCCGCGCCGCTCGCGCCGCTTGCGGCGAGGCACAGGCCAACCGCCAAGACGAGAGCCTTCGGCGCGCGCAATCCGGCGCCGAAACCAGAATTATTCGCCATCTTCCCCTCCGAAACCCCAGTATTCCGACTGGCAAACTCTATAGCGTTTCAAGAGTTTGACAAGGTGGCTCGTAATCCGGGATTGCGGCATCCGCAGCCACGGTTCAATCGACTGGTTCGGCGCGGAAGCGGGTCTCGGGTGCGAACAATTTCAATCCCGTAGCGACGAGTTGCAGCTCGCGGGTGCCGGCGCGGTGGGTTTCGGCGAACAGTTGGAACAGGCCCGAAACCGTCGCCGCGAGGGCTTGCGGCACGTCCAGCCCTTTGAGCGTGTGGCCGAGGAACAGGGCGGCGAGGGCGTCGCCCGCGCCGTTGAGCGGCACCGGAAAGGCGAGCAGCGGCGTGGTCACGGTCCAGGCCGCCTCCGCGGTGACCGCGAGGACGCGGATTTCGTCGGGTCGCGCGTCGGCGGTGACCAGGCTGGTGACGATCACCACCTTCGGCCCCATCGCGATCACCGTGCGCGCGGCGGCGACGGCGTCGGCGACGCTCGAGATGCGGCAGTCGGTGATCAGCTCCAGCTCGAACTGGTTCGGAGTAACGATGTCGGCCAGCGGCACTGCGGTCTCGATCATCAGCCTGGGGATGTCGTGCTGGACGAACACGCCGCGGCCGACGTCGCCCATCACCGGGTCGCAGCAGTAGATCGCCTGCGGATTGGCGGCGCGCACGGTGGCGACGGCGTTCGCGACTTCGCGGATCGTCGCGGGGGAGCCCATGTAGCCCGAGAGCACCGCGCGGCAGTTGGGCAGCACGCCGCGGGCGGCGATGCCCTGCAGCAGCTCGCCGATGATCGCGGCGTCGAACACCTGGCCGGTCCAGGCGCCGTAGCCGGTGTGGTTGGAGAACTGCACGGTGTGGATCGGCCAGACCTCGTGCCCCATGAGTTGGAGCGGCAGCACCGCGGCGGCGTTGCCGACGTGACCGAAGGCGACGTGGGACTGGATCGAGAGAATGCTCATGGGTGGGGTGTCCGTTGCGCGGAGAGGATTTCGGCGGAGGGGTGCATCTTGCCACCTCCCGCGCATGGTTTAAAGTGATCGGGACATGCGTTTTCTCTGCCCCGCCCCCGACCAATCAGGAGAGTTCTTCATGGCCGCCATCGTTCGCCCGCGCCGCAGCGTGCTCTACATGCCGGGCTCCAACGCCCGCGCGCTCGAAAAGGCGAAGACCCTGCCCGCCGACGGACTGATCCTCGACCTCGAGGATGCGGTTTCGCCCGACGCCAAGCCGGAAGCCCGCGCCAACGTCGCGAACATGCTGAAAGGCGGCGACAAACCCTACGGTCGCCGCGAGGTGATCGTGCGGATCAACGCCCTCAACACCCCCTGGGGCATGGACGACATCGCCGCGGTGGCCACCTCGGGCATGGACGGCCTCGCGATCCCCAAGGTCGAGAGCGCCGACGCGGTGCGCCAGGTCCAGGTGGCGGTGCGCGCCGCCGGCGGGCCGGAAGACCTGCCGATCTGGTGCATGATGGAAACCCCGATGGGAATCCTGCGCGCCGCCGAGATCGCGGGCGCGTCGCCCCACGTCGCCGGGCTGGTGATGGGCACCTCCGACCTCGCCAAGGATCTCCACTGCGAGCACACCCGCGACCGCGAGCCGTTCCTCACCAGCTTCGGCCTGGTGATCCTCGCCGCGCGCGCCTTCGGCATCGCCGCGCTCGACGGCGTCCACCTCGACCTCGCCGACGACTCGGGATTCGCCGAAGCCTGCGCCCAGGGCCGCCGCCTGGGCTTCGACGGCAAGACCCTGATTCATCCGAAGACCGTCGCGGTTGCGAACGCCGCCTTCGCGCCCGCCTCCGGCGAGATCGAAAAGGCGCGCGAGCTGATCGCCACCTACGCGGCGGCAGTGGCCGCAGGCAAGGGCGTGGTGGTTCTCGACGGCAAGCTGATCGAGCAACTGCACGTTGACAACGCGCGCCGCGCCGTGGCCCTTGCCGAAGCCATAGCGGCTATCGAAGCGGATGCCGCGTCAAGGACTTAAGGCGGAATTGCAACGTCGAACGACTATAACCAAAGCCGTAACTACGCGTTGCTGTACGGTCGTTGACTTCGGGCGATCAACCCGCGTACTCTACGGCCCAGGAGTTTGATCTACAGTGCGAATCTGGATGGGAAAGGGGACTCCCACGGTCCCATTTTGGCTTTCCCGCCTCCATTCTGAAGAGGGGCGCTCCGCCATGAACTTGCTTGAACAACGTCTGCGTCGGGGTGGGCCGGTATCGCCTCACCTTCAAGTTTATAATATGTTCGCTTTGACCTCGTTCCTTTCGATCCTGCACCGGATTTTCGGCGCGGCGCTGTTCGTCGGAACGTTGCTGTTCGTCTACTGGATCGGGTCCGCCGCCGCCGGACCGCATGCTTACGATACCGCCATGAACTTCCTGGGTTCGTGGTTCGGCTATCTCCTCGTCTTCGGCTGGTCGTTCGCGCTGATCTATCACATGTGCAACGGCGTCCGTCACATGCTCTGGGACACCGGGCGGCTGCTCTCGCTCAAGGAGATCTATCAGTCCGGGTACGTCATGGTCGCTTGCGCGTTGAGCCTGACCGTGATCGCCTGGGTCGTCGGCCTGAGCGTGTAGAGAAAGCGGAGGGAGGAAGAAATGGCTAAAATGCAAAGCTCTCTGCGGAGCGCACTCGCCCTCGGTTCGGCCAAGGACGGCGTGCATCACTGGTGGCTGGAGCGGATTTCCGCGATCGCCCTGATTCCGCTGACCCTGTGGTTCATCGTCGGCGTGATCGGCGTCGTGGGGGCTGATTATGCCACCTTCTCGGCCTGGCTCGCCAAGCCGTGGAACGCCGGATTGCTGATCTGCTTCATCGCCGCGGCGTTCCTGCACGGCAAGATGGGCATGGAAGTGATTATCGAGGATTACGTCGAGCCCCGCTCGGTGCAGATGATGGTGAAGGTGTTCGTCAACCTGATGGCGTTCGCCCTCGGCATCATCTCCGTGGTTTCCGTTTTGATTGTCGCCGTGAGGGGGTAACGCACGATGTCCGCCTATGAACTTATCGACCACGAATACGACGTCGTCGTCGTCGGCGCCGGCGGCGCGGGCCTTCGCGCCACGCTCGGCATGGTCCAGGCCGGCCTGAAGACCGCCTGTATCACCAAAATCTTCCCCACCCGCAGCCACACCGTGGCGGCGCAGGGTGGCGTCGCGGCCTCGCTCGCCAACATGTCGGACGATAGCTGGCAGTGGCACATGTACGACACCGTCAAGGGTGCCGACTGGCTGGGCGACCAGGATGCGATCGAGTACATGTGCCGCGAGGCGGTGCCCTCGGTCTACGAACTCGAGCACTTCGGCGTGCCGTTCTCGCGCACCGACGAAGGCAAGATCTACCAGCGTCCGTTCGGCGGCCACATGCGCGACTTCGGCGCGGCCCCGGTGCCGCGCGCCTGCGCCGCGGCCGACCGCACCGGCCACGCGATCCTGCATGCGCTCTACCAGCAGAGCCTGAAGTTCAACGCGGAATTCTTCATCGAGTATTTCGCGATCGACCTGATCATGGAAGACGGCGTCTGCAAGGGTTGCATCGCCTGGGACCTCTCCGACGGCACCCTGCACCGCTTCCGCGCCCAGAGCGTGGTCCTGGCGACGGGCGGCTACGGCCGGTCGTACTTCTCCTGCACCTCGGCGCACACCTGCACCGGCGACGGCAATGCCATGGTCGCCCGCGCCGGCCTGCCGCTCCAGGACATGGAGTTCGTGCAGTTCCACCCCACCGGCATCTACACCGCGGGCTGCCTGATCACCGAAGGCGCGCGTGGCGAAGGCGGCTACCTCACCAACTCCGAGGGCGAGCGCTTCATGGAGCGTTACGCGCCGACCGCCAAGGATCTCGCCTCGCGCGACGTCGTCAGCCGCGCGATGACCATCGAAATCCGTGAAGGCCGCGGCGTCGGTCCGAAGAAGGACCACATCGACCTCCACCTCGAACACCTCGGCGGCGACATCCTCCACAAGCGCCTGCCGGGCATCACCGAAACCGCGAAGATCTTCTCCGGCGTCGACGCCACCAAGGATCCGATCCCGGTGCTGCCGACCGTCCACTACAACATGGGCGGCATTCCGACCAACTATCACGGCGAAGTGCTCAACCCGACCAAGGACAACCCGGACGCCATCGTCCCCGGCCTGATGGCCGTCGGCGAAGCGGCGTGCGTTTCGGTCCACGGCGCGAACCGCCTGGGCTGCAACTCGCTCCTCGACATCGTCGTGTTCGGCCGTGCCGCCGCGCTCCGCGCTGCGGAAACGATCAAGCCCGGCGCGCTCCAGGGCCCGACCCCGAAGGCCGCCGACGATTACGCGCTCTCGCGCCTCGATCGCCTGCGTCATGCCGACGGCAGCAGCTACGTCGCCGAAATCCGCCTCAACATGCAGAACGCGATGCAGCGCGACGCGGCGGTGTTCCGTACCGCGGAATCGTTGCAGGAAGGCGTCAAGGCGGTGTCGGATATCGCCACCACCCTCAAGGACATCAAGCTGGCCGACCGCTCGATGATCTGGAACTCGGACCTCGCGGAAGCGCTGGAACTCGAGAACCTGATGGTCTGCTCGATCTCCACCATCGTCGGCGCCGAAGCCCGCCACGAAAGCCGTGGCGCGCATGCCCGCGAAGACTTCCCGAACCGCGACGACCAGGAATGGATGAAGCATACCCTGTCGTGGTGCGACGAGGCGTACAAGGTGAAGCTGGATTACCGTCCGGTCCACACCTACACGCTCTCCAAGGATATCGCCTACATCGAGCCGAAAGCCCGCGTGTATTAATGAGGACTGCAAGGGTGTCCTTCTGAGGATGCCGAGGAGAAAACATGGTTAGTTTTGCTTTGCCTCGTAACTCCCGCGTCAAGCCCGGCAAGTCCCATAAGGCTCCGGCCGGTGCGAAGAACGTCAAGGAGTTCCATATCTACCGGTACGATCCGGACAAGAAGTCCAACCCCACCCTCGATATCTTCGAGGTCGACCTCGACTCGATCGGGCCGATGGTGCTGGACGCCTTGATCAAGATCAAAGATGAGATGGACCCGACCCTGACCTTCCGACGGTCCTGCCGCGAAGGCATCTGCGGCAGCTGCGCGATGTGCATCGACGGGCTCAATACCCTGTCGTGCCTCAAGCCGATCGCCGACATCAAAGGTCCGGTGAAGATCTATCCGCTGCCGCACCTGGAAGTGGTCAAGGACTTGGTCTGCGACCTCACCCACCTCTACGCGCAGTACAACAGCATTCAGCCGTGGATGAAAACCACGACCCCGATGCCGAAAAAGGAACGCCTCCAGTCCCCCGAAGAGCGCGACAAGCTCGACGGACTCTGGGAATGCATCCTCTGCTTCTGCTGCGCCACCTCCTGCCCGAGCTACTGGTGGAACAGCCACCGGTACCTCGGCCCGGCCATCCTCCTGCAGGCCGCCCGCTGGGTCCAGGATAGCCGCGATGAAGCCCTCGGCGAACGCATCGACGACCTCGAAGATCCGTTCAAGCTCTATCGCTGCCACACCATCCTGAACTGCACCAAGGCCTGCCCGAAGGGCCTGAACCCGGCCAAGGCCATCGCCGATCTCAAGATCCTGGTGATGGAACGCTCGATCTAACCGATCGAATTGCCGNNCGGGGCGGTTTTGCGTTTGGGGGAAGAGGAAGACGGAAGGTCCGGGCTCTGCCCGGGCCCGCAAAGGGCCGGGGGCCCTTTGATCCCTTTAGTTTTTTGCGCGTAGCGCCATAAAGCCATCGCGCGGCGTGACGGTTGATTGCGCTGACGCGCGAAAAGCCAGTTACGGGGTCTGGGGCCCAAGGCCCCAGCGGGCCCGGGCAGAGCCCGGACCTTCCCTTGTTCCTCGCCTACAGGAACCGCTCCAGCAGCGCGCGCTTGAGCTTCGCGAGGGGCCATTGGCCGGGGGTGGATTGGCGGAGCAGGCGGGCGGTGGGGTACCAGGGGGTGGTTTCGGGGTCGAGGCCCCAGCGCCAATCGGGGGAGTAGGGTGGCAGGACCCAGGTTTCGCGCCCGGTGGCGAGGGCGAGGTGGGCGGGGCCGGAATCGACGCTGACGACGAGGTCGAGCTGGGCCGCGAGGGCGGCGGTGTCGGCGAAGTCGTGGAGGTCGGCGGTGTGATTGCGGGTGCGCGGGTCGGCGGCGAGGGTGGCGGCGTCTTCCGGCGTGATGTCGATTTGGAGCGGGAAGACTTCGGCGTCGGCGGGGAGCGCGCCGAGGAGGGCGGCGAGCGGGATGGCGCGGGTGAGATGGGGCGCGGTGCGGCGTTCGACGCGGCAGATCGGAAG
>LUYR01000270.1 GCA_001603335.1 Rhodospirillales bacterium Alpha_05
CGCGGCGGCCTCGGCGGCGGGCGCGCCGGCAGCCAGGGCGAGCCCCGCGCTCAGCACCAGAATTCGCAGTCCGGAAAAGTTTTGCATTTTCGGTTCTCCTGGGATTACGGGGTTCCTACCCCTGACTCCAGCACCACCCATGATAGGACAGGGCTACTGACACTCATTTGCAGCTCCGAGCAATCTCCATGCCGCGGAGCCATTATCCTTTTATTTCCGTTAGTTACGAAATTTCGCGCGGCTCAGGTCGCCCGAACCGTAAAGAATTTCGACACAAATGATCTATTCACCCCCTGCCGTCGCGCTGACGCATCTGGTGTGGCTGCTTCGCATCCCCCATTAACGCCCACCCACGCCATCGGTTGCCTACGCGCGCGGGTCATTGCATCCCGCGGCACGCATGCCTAGGTGTAGGGCACTATGGTGTTTGGGATTTTGGACGGAAATCGCCCCGCCCCGGCCGTCCGCGACGCGGTGCGGCGCAGCGGCGAGGGCAAAAGCCCGGTCCGGACGCCAAAAGCGGGTGGAACTCGCGCACTGAGGGGGGATTGTCTATCGGCGGCATTCGGCTGAAAATCTTCGGGCGGGTATCCGTTGCCGGAACTCTAGAGGTGGCGTGCGATGGTCGGTGCATGGACTGAGGCCGACGTTCGGAGCGTCGGGTATTTGCTCTGTACCGCGGGGTTTGCGTTGGCCGCGCTGGTCGCGTGGCGGAGCCATTTCGCGCGGCAGCGAAAGCAGGTGATGGGCCTGTGCTGCGCGGTCACCGCGATTTGGTCCGGAGCCCTCGCGATGGCGCAGTTCTCGGCCAGTGCCGGGATCGCCGCCTCGATCGCCGAAACCGCGCGCTCGATCGCGTGGTTGATGTACTTCCTGGTTTCCCTCGGCGCGTCGGCGAGCTTCTGGCAGCGCCTCAACCTGCGCAACGGCGTCCGCGAACGCTCCTGGCTAGTGTTCGGCGTCCTCTCGGTCACCGGCTTCGGCGTGCTCGTCGGCACCGGCTTCGGCCCGAGCGCGCTGATCGGCTTCTGGCAGATCGCGGTTGCGATCGCCACCCTGCTGCTGCTCGAGAACCTCCTGCGCAACTGCGACGACCGCAACCGCGGCCGGGTGCAGCTGATCTGCCTCGGTGTCGGCCTGGTGGTGGTCTACGACCTGTTCTTCTACGCCAGCCTCCTCGCCAGCACCCAGGTCGACTCTCTGTTCATCACCGCGCGCGGCTACGTGGCGGCAACGGGGTCGTTACTGCTCGTCGCGGCGATGCTGAAGGGCCGCAACTGGCGCGGCGAGGTGACGCTGTCGCGCACCGTGGTGTTCCACTCCGCTGCGCTCACCGGCTCGGGCTTCTACCTCGTCACCACCTCGATGGCGGGCGAATACCTGCGCGTCCACAGCGGCAACTGGGGCCCGGCGTTCGAGATCGCGTTCCTCGTCGTGGCGCTGGTGGTGCTGGTGGTGCTGCTCGAATCCGCCTCGGTGCGGGCGCGGGCGATGGTGTTCATCTCCAAGCACTTCTTCCGCCTCAAGTACGACTATCGCGAGGTCTGGCTGAACTTCATCGGCAAGATGGCCGACCGCGACGCCCGCGAGAATCTCCACCTCCGTACGCTCCAGGCGGTGGCGGGCGCGCTCGACTGCCGCTCCGGCACGCTCTGGGCGTTGCAGCAGCCCACCGCGTCGTACGTGCCGATGGCGATGATGAACGTCACCGAAGGCCACCACCCGATCCTCGGGGTGGAGGACGACCTGCCGTGCTACATGCTCGACACCACCTGGATCGTCGACGTGCGGCAGTGCCAGAAGGACCCGGCGTTCTACGGCGGCCTCACCCTGCCCTCCTGGCTGACCGAGCTTTCCGACCTCGGCCAGGCGTGGATCGCGGTGCCGCTGATCCACAACCACTGCCTCGAGGCGTTCATCGTTCTCTCGCCGCCCCAGGGCGGCCGCCGCACCCTCGGCTGGGAAGACTTCGACCTGTTGAAGACGGTCGGCGCCCAGGCGGCCTCGTACCTGGCCGAAGAGCGCGCCTCGCGCGAGCTCGTCGACGCGCAGAAGTTCGCCGACATCAACCGCCGCTTCGCCTTCATCATGCACGACATCAAGAACGTCGTCGGCCAGATGTCGCTGCTGCGGCAGAACGCCGAACGCTACGGCGACAACCCGGAATTCCAAAAGGACATGATCCAGGCGGTGGGCAACGCGGTCGACCGCCTGCGCGGCATGCTCATCCAGCTTTCGGCCGATCCCCGCGCCGAGGGTGCCGAACCGGCGCTGCGGCCGCATGCGGTGGAACTGATGCCTATGGTGTCCGACGTCGTCGAGCGCTGGCGGGCGTCGGTACCCAATCTCGCGATCACCGCCGAGGTCGACGACCTCCACGCGGTCTGCACCGAGATCGGCATCGTCACCGTGCTCGACCACCTGATCCAGAACGCGGTGGACGCCGCGGGGCCCGACGGCAACATCCGCATCGCGATCTCCGCGTCCTCGTCGGAAGGGATGATCGACGTCATCGACGACGGCCCGGGGATGACGCCACAGTTCATCTGCGACCACCTGTTCCGCCCCCTCGGCACCACCAAGCCCACCGGCTCCGGCCTCGGCGCGTTCCAAGCGCTCAAGACGGTGCGCGAGATGGGCGGCCGCCTCGACGTCGACAGCAACGCCGGGCAAGGCACCACGATGCGGGTGATCCTGCGTCGCGCCGCCCCCGACTCCCACCCCAACTCGGATCGGATTCATGCCAACTCCCTCGCCTGACAAGCCGAAGCTCCTGATCGTCGAGGACGACCCGACGCTGCGCAAACAGCTCCAGTGGGCCTTGATGGATCATCCGCTGTGCTTCGCCGAGGACCAGCCGAGCGCACTCAGCGTGTTCAAGAAGGAAGCGCCGCAGGTGGTGATCCTCGACCTCGGCCTGCCACCCGAGCCAAACGCCGCCACCGTCGGCCTCGAGATCCTGCGCGCCATCCTCAGCCTCAAGCCGACCACCAAGGTGATCGTCTCCTCGGGCAACGAGGAGCGCGCCAACGCGATCGAGGCGATCCGCTCCGGCGCGTACGACTTCTACCCGAAGCCGGTGGACCAGGACGTGCTCCGGGTGATCATCGACCGCGCCTGGAACAGCTTCCAGCTCGAGGAGGAGCTGCTCCAGCTCCGCGACGGCATTCGGCCCGACAGCTCGTTCTTCGGCGTGGTGAGCTCCTCGCCCGACATGCAGAAGGTCTGCACCCTTGCGGAGCGCGTCGCCAACTCGGCGGTGAGCGTGGTGATCACCGGCGAGACCGGCACCGGCAAGGACATGATGGCGCGCGCGATCCACGCCGCCAGCCCGCGCGCGTCGGGCCCGTTCATCGCGATCAACTGCGCCGCGATCCCGCACAATCTCCTGGAATCCGAGCTTTTCGGCCACGAGAAGGGCGCGTTCACCGGGGCCCACACCCAGGTGATCGGCAAGGTCGAGCTGGCGAACAAGGGCACCCTGTTCCTCGACGAAATCGGCGACATGCCGATCATGCTGCAATCGAAGCTGCTGCGCTTCCTCCAGGACCGCATGGTGGAGCGCATCGGCGGGCGCAAGTCGATCCCGGTGGACGTGCGCGTCCTCGCCGCGACCAACCAGGATCTCGGCGAAATGATGAAGGAAGGCACCTTCCGCGAGGACCTCTACTTCCGCCTCAACGAAGTCTCGATCAACATCCCGCCGCTGCGCGAACGCCCCGGCGACGCGGTGCTGATCGCCTCGCACCTGCTGAAAAAAGCCCAGCTGACCATGGACAAGTCGATCAAGGGCTTCACCCGCGAGGCGCTCGAATGCATCGAGGCCTACCCCTGGCCCGGCAACGTCCGCGAGCTCGAGAACCGCATCCGCCGCGCCGTGGTGATGGCCGACCAGGGCTACATCACCGTCGCCGACCTCGACCTCGAAAAGGTCGAGAGCGCCAACCCCGAAGGCACGGTGCCGACCCTCAAGGAGGTGCGCGAAGATGCGGAGCGCCGCCTGCTCTCCCGCACCCTCGCGCTCACCGGCAACAACATCCAGGAGGCCTCCCGCCTGATGGGGGTGAGCCGCCCGACGCTCTACGCGCTGATGAAAAACCTCAACTTCGGCAAATCCGCCAACTAGTCCGTCAGTCGACACCGCCCTGCGGGCAGGTTTTCGGCCGCACCGGCGCGTTCCGCAAGGCGGCGAACGAGGCGAGCGCCAGGACGATGGCGACGCCGCCGTAGATCGTCGCGGCGTTGGTGAGGCCGACGTAGGGAACCGCCGCGCCCACCAGCATCGCCGGCACGCTCAAGGCGAGATAGCTCTGAAGGAAGTAGGCGGAGAGCAGCCCCGCCCGCTCGTGCGCCTCGGCGCGCGGCAGGATGGTGCGCAATATGCCGAGGAAACCCGCGCCGATCGCGACGCCGGAGAACAGCGTGCCGACGAACATCAGCGTCAGCGCGCCGACCTGCACGCCGAACAGGGTCAGGCCGATGCCCGGCACCAGCAGCGCGACGAAGGCGTTGAGCAACCGCGTCGCATCCCAGGCGCGCAAGCCGATCACCGCCGCCGTCGAGGCGAGCGCGATCGTCGCCACCACCAGCCCGCCGACCAGCGGCGAGCCGATGCCGG
>LUYR01000271.1 GCA_001603335.1 Rhodospirillales bacterium Alpha_05
ATCCTTGGCCGCATCGGTGCCGAAGCGGCGGTGGTGCGGCGTGCGCCCGAGGCCGACGACGTTCTCCACCGTCATCGGCCAGAAGCACGGCGCGCCCTGGGCGAGATAGCCGACGCGGCAGGCAAGCGCGGCGCGGTCCCAATCCGCCACCGGCTTATGGCCGAAGTGCACCGACCCGGCGATCGGGTCGAGGAAGCCCATCAGGGTCTTCAGCAGCGTGGTCTTGCCCGCGCCATTGGGGCCGATCAGCCCGACCATGCCCGCACCGCCGAGGTCGAGGTCGAGCCCGTCGATCACCCCCCGCCCGCCGCGCGACACGCGCACGCCCCGCAGCGAAAAGCCGTCGGCGAAAGTCTGGTCGGGGTCGAGGGCGAGCGGCATCCGAAATTCCCTTTTCAAAGTGGGCGGCGGCGGGTGTTGAGGATCAACGCCAGGAAGAACGGCGCGCCCAGGAGCGCGGTGAGCACCCCGAGCTTGAATTCCGCATGCGTCGGCATCAGCCGCACGCCGATGTCGGCGGCGAGCAGCAGCGCCGCGCCGCCCAATGCGCTCGCGGGCAGCAGGAGGCCGGGGCGATGCCCGACCAGGGGCCGCAACAGGTGCGGCACCACCAGCCCGATGAAGCCGATCGCGCCCGACACCGCCACCCCCGCGCCGACCGAGACGGCGGTGCCGACGATCACCGCGAGGCGCAAGTGCTTGAGGGAAAAGCCGAGACTCGCGGCGGTCTCCTCGCCCAGCGTCAACGCATCGAGCGCCGGACCGCAGCGCATCAACAGCACCCAGCCGCCGAGCATGAAGGGGAGCGCGAGCCAGACGTGGCTCATGCTCCGATCGGCGAGCGAACCGAGCAGCCAGAACACGATTTCGAGCGAGGCATGCGGGTCGGGCGAAAGGTTGATCGCCACCGAGATCAGCGCGCCGGTGAGGCTCGAGAGCGCGACGCCCGCGAGAATGATGGTGAGCACGCCGGGATCGCGCCCCGCGAGCGCAAACAGCACCAGGGTCGCCACCACTGCGCCCGCGATCGCGAACAGCGGCAGCGCCAGCGGCGTGATCGCGGCAAAGCCGTAGTAAAGCGCCACCACCGCGCCGAGGGCGGCGGATGAAGACGTGCCGATGATCGCGGGCTCGGCGAGAGGATTGCGCAGCAGGCCCTGCAACGCCGCGCCGGAGATCCCGAGCGACGCGCCGACCAGCGCGCCGAGGATCGCGCGCGGCAGGCGGAGTTCCTGGACGATGATCGCAAACGGGCTGTCGTCGGCGGAGACGAGCGCGGGGAAGATCTGCCCGGCGGGGATGTGCACCGTGCCGAGGCCGAGGGAGACCACGAACAGCACCGCGATGCAGACCCCGAGGCCCACGAACAGGAGGCTCCGGGATGCCGGGCGCGTGCGCGCCGTGCGTTCGGGAATGACAGAGGTTTCCAATTCCGGCCCCTTCGCGTCGCCCGCCGCGACGCATGCGGTTGCATGTGCCGTTCCGGTGCGATGGGGCGAAAGGTTGGGAAATCCGGCCCGGGACATGCCCGGAAATCACGGTTTCCCCGTGCCCCCGCACGTCGAAAACGGTCAACGGTCCCGGCAGGTCTCCTGGCTCGCGGGTCGACGCGGCGGATCGGCCTTCCCAGTTTCCCAGTGGCCCAAGCGATCCGCGCTCGCCGCTTACAGTTGCGGAGGCAGCTTCGGAATTGGCGGTTTCCCGCCGCACCGAATTCCCTTTTCACCCCAGGCGCGATGGCGCGCGCCGACGGAGAACCGAGAGGGTCGGTTTAGCGCCGCCCCGACCCCGAGTCAAGGCGACGTTACAGTGTATCAGCGGCGACGGCGTCCGGGCGGCGTGCGCTGCGGCGGCTTCGCGGCCTCCGGCTGGGCCGGAGCGTTCGGCCGTGCGCCGCGGAAACCCTCGCCCTTCAACCCGGTGCCGCGCGGCTGCCAGGCGGGCACCAGATGCGCCTTGCCCGCGCCGATCAGGTCGGCCCGCCCCATCTGGATCAGCGCCTCGCGCAGCATCGGCCAGTTCTCGGCGTCGTGGTAGCGCAGGAACGCCTTGTGCAGGCGGCGCTGCTTCAGCCCCTTGGCGGTGGCGATGCCGGGGGTGTCGGCGCGGCGCACCGGCTTCAGCGGGTTGTGGCCGGTGTGGTACATCGCGGTGGAGAGCGCCATCGGCGCGGGCAGGTAGTTCTGCACCTGATCGACGCGGAAGCCGTTCTTCTTCAGCCACAGGGCGAGGTTGAGCATGTCCTCGTCGGTGGTGCCGGGGTGCGCCGCGATCACGTAGGGGATCAGGTAGTATTCCTTGCCGACTTTTTTCGCCGCGCTTTCGAACATCTGGCGGAAGCGGTCGAACGCGCCGATGCCGGGCTTCAGCATCAGCGACAGCGGACCGGGCTCGGAATGCTCCGGCGCGATCTTCAAATAGCCGCCGACGTGGTTCGCCACCAGCGCCTGGATGTAGGCCGGGCTCTTCACCGCGAGGTCGAAGCGCACGCCCGAGCCGATCAGGATCTTCTTCACCCCGCGCACGTTCCGCGCCCGCTCGTAGAGCTTGATCAGTGGGCCGTGGTCGGTGTTGAGGTTCTTGCAGATGTCGGGATAGAGGCAGGAGGCGCGCCGGCACATCGCCTCGGCCTTCGGGCTGCTGCAACCGAGGCGCCACATGTTGGCGGTGGCGCCGCCCAGGTCCGAGATCACGCCGGTGAAGCCGCAGTCGGAATCGCGGATCGCCTCGATCTCGCGAATGATCGAATCCTCCGAGCGGCTCTGCACCACCCGGCCTTCGTGCGCGGTGATCGCGCAGAACGCGCATCCGCCGAAGCAGCCGCGCACGATCGCCAGCGAATGCCGGATCATCTCCCACGCCGGAATCTTGTGGCCGTCGTAGGCCGGGTGCGGCGCGCGGGCATAGGGCAGGTCGTAGACGCCGTCGAACTCCTCGGTGGTCAGGGGCTCGGGCGGCGGCGTCACCCAGACCATGCGGTCGCCGTGGCGCTGGATCAGCGGACGGCCGTTGAGCGGGCTGCCCTCCTGGTGGATGATCCGCGCCGCGTGGGCGTACATCGCCTTGTCGTTGACCACCGCCTCGAAGGACGGCAGTTCGATCGCCAGCGGCAGGTCCTTCGGCACATCCTGCGGCTCGGCCTCGTCGGGGAGGCGGGTTTCGTCCTTGATCGCCCAGCCTTCCGGCGCCTTGCTCATCGGCACCGCGACGCCGCGCACGTCGGAGAAGTCGGGGGCCGCGCCCTTGGCCTTGGCGTAGCGGTGCGCGATCTCGACGCAGGCGCGCTCGGCGTTGCCGTAGACCAGCACGTCGGCCTTGGCATCCATCAGCGCCGAGCGGCGCACCTTGTCGGACCAGTAGTCGTAGTGCGCGAGGCGACGCAGGCTCGCCTCGATGCCGCCGATCAGCACCGGCACGTCCTTGTAGGCCTCGCGGCAACGCTGCGAATACACCAGCACCGCACGGTCGGGGCGCTTGCCGCCTTCGTCGTCGGGGGTGTAGCTGTCGTTGGAGCGGATGCGGCGGTCCGAGGTGTAGCGGTTGACCATGCTGTCCATGTTCCCGGCGGTGATGCCGAAGAACAGGTTGGGCTTGCCGAGCTTGCGGAAGTCGTCGGGTCCGGACCAGTCGGGCTGCGCGATGATGCCGACGCGGAAACCCTGCGCCTCCAGCACCCGGCCGATCACCGCCGCGCCGAACGACGGGTGGTCGATGTAGGCGTCGCCCGAGACGATGATCACGTCGCAGGAATCCCAGCCGAGCGCGGTCATTTCCTCCCGGCTCATCGGCAGGAACGGCGCGGTGCCGAAGCGGTGCGCCCAATACTTGCGATACGAGAACAGTGCTTTTTCCGCCACCCGGAAAATTCCTTTCAAACCACCAACCAAAGATAGGCGCAACCGAGGCTGATTACCGTCACCGGCACGCCGATCCGTGCATATTCGCCGAAGCCCACCGCCACGCCCGCATCCCGCGCCCGCTCGACGGCGATGATGTTCGCCATGCTGCCGACGATCAGGAAGTTCCCCGACAACGTCGAGAACACCGCCAGCCGGAGCAGCGTCGCCTCGCCCAAATGCGGCGCGAGGCCGAGAATGCCCGTAACCAAGGGCACGTTGCCGATCGCGTTGCTGCCCACCAGCGACAGCAGCAGGGTCATCGGCGGCGCGGCCACGCCCGCCGCCACGCCGGGCAAAAGCTGCTCCACCAGGCCGCTGTCCACCAGCGCGCCGGTGACCACGAACAGGCAGGTGAACAGCAGCAGCAGGTGCCAGTCCACCATGCCGAGCATCCGCTCGGTGCCGAGGCGGCGATTGAGCAGCAGCGCCGCCGCCACCGCCAACGCCCAGGGCGCATGGGCGATCGGCATCGAGAACACCGCGATCAGCGCCACCCCCGCGAGCAGCGCCTTCGCGCCCCGCCGCCGGTCGAGTCCGCGGTCGGAAACCTCGTCCACCCGCGCCTCGGCATGCCAGCGGCCGCGCCAGACCAGAACCGAAACCGCGAACACCACGACCATCGCCGCAATCGCCGGCACCGCACAGGTGCGCGAAAAATCCCAGAACGTCAATCCGCCGACGTGCGCGATCAAAAGATTCTGCGGATTGCCGATCAACGTCGCCGCCGACCCGGCGTTCGCCGCGCAGGCGATGGCGATCACGAACGGGCGCGGATCCAGCCCCCGCGCCATCACCCCCTGGACCACCACCGGCACCAGCGCCCAAACCACCACGTCGTTGGTGAGAAAGGCGGAAAGCAGCCCGCTCGCGGCGATCACGAGGCCGAGAAGCAGCGGCGGCGCCAGCGCCGCCTCGCTCAAGCGCCGCCCCGCCCAGGCAAAGAATCCGCAGGCCTCGACCTGCGCCGACACCACCATCAGCGAAAACAGGATCGCGAGGGTGGGAAAATCGACGGCGCGCACGATCGCGGGCCCGTCCACCGCGCCGACGGCGAAGACGAACACCGCCCCCACCAGCGCCACGCCGGTGCGGTCGATCGCCAATCCGGGCCAGCGCCCGAGACCCATGCCCACATACACGGCTACGAAAGCCAGAGCCACCGCGACTTCAATCCACACCGCCGTCTCCTCCTTTGGCCGGGTTATACCTCACGCCCCGGGTTCCGTGAACTTCGATACGCTTATTCATTCGAAAGACGCTTCTGAGTGGGTGGCGGTTCTGCGTATACTGCGGACGGACACCCTCTTTCTGGGAAAGACCGCGCGATGCAGCTTCGCCTTGGCCCTCCCGGCATCCTGCTTGTCTTGGTTTTGTCGTGTCTCGCGGCCGCCCCGGCCGGAGCAGCGATGAAATCGCGTCAGGTTGCCGCGGCACCCGTCCTCACCGTCGTGGCGGAGCGCCACGACGTGCCACGGCTGGCCCGCACCGTCGGCAATGTCCTCGCCTCTTCCACGGTTCAGATCAAGTCCCAGGTCGAGGGCCGGATTCTCGAAGCGCCGTTCACCGAAGGCCAGATGGTCAAGGCGGGCGACCTGCTCTTCCGCATCGACCCCCGCCCCTTCCAGGCTGAGCTGGAGCAGGCCCAGGCGCTGCTCCAGCGGGATCAGGCGCTGCTCGACCAGGCGCGGCTCGAACTCGCGCGGCAGAAGGACCTGAGCGCGCGCGGCGTCGCCTCCACCCAGCGCTACGAACAGGCGCAGGCGGACGCGAAGTCGCTCACCGCCTCGGTCGCCGCCGACGCCGCCGTCGCCGCCAACGCACGGCTCAAGCTCGGCTACACCGAAATCCGCTCGCCGATCACCGGCAAGACCGGCGCGATCCAGATCCACCCCGGCAACCTCGTCAAGGCCAACGGCGACACGCCGATGGTGACGGTCTCGGCGATCGAGCCGGTGCGGGTCGCGGTGACCCTGCCGCAGCAACTCCTGCCGATCCTGAAGGAACGGATGCGCGAAGGCGGCACCAAGCTCCTGATCACCGTGCCGGGCGAGCACGGCGCGACGCTGACCGGCGCTGTCGACTTCGTCGGCGATGCGGTCGACCCGCTCTCGGGCACGATCGCGGTGCGCGCCACGGTGCCGAACACCGACCACAGCCTCGTCCCCGGCCAGTTCGTCACCGCCTCGCTGGTGCTCGAAACCTTGCGCGGCGTGATCTCCGTGCCCTTTGAAGCGATCAACACCGGGCAGCACGGCGCCTACGTCTATATCGTCGACAAGGACAAGAAGGCCCAGGTGCGCAACGTCGAAGTGCTCTACGCCGACGGCAAACTCGCGGCGCTCGGCGGCGAGATCGAGCCCGGCGACACCGTCGTCGTCGACGGCCAACTGCGCCTCGCCCCCGACGTTCCGGTCGCCGACAAGGCGAAGCCATGAACGTCGAGATGTTCATCCGCCGGCCGGTCGCCACCACCCTGCTGATGGTGGCGATGATGATCTTCGGCATCATCGGCTACGTGCGGATGCCGGTGAGCGAGCTTCCGGCGGTGGACTTCCCGACGATCACGGTGTCCGCCAGCCTCCCCGGCACCGATCCCGAGACCATGGCCTCGGCGGTGGCGACGCCGCTCGAAAACCAGTTCTCGACGATCGCAGGCATCGATTCGATGACCTCGACCTCGAGCCAGGGCGCGACCCGCATCACCTTGCAGTTCACCCTCGACCGCAACATCGACGCGGCGGCACAAGACGTCCAGTCGGCGATTTCGGCAACGCTGCGCAAGCTCCCCGCCGACATGACCACGCCGCCGACGCTGCGGAAGGTCAATCCCGGCGACTCGCCGGTGTTCTACATCTTCATGAATTCGCCGACCGAGCCGATGTCGAAGGTCACCGCCTTCGCCGAAGGCCAGCTCGCCCGCCGCCTCTCGACGGTCTCGGGGGTCGCGCAGGTGAACGTCTACGGCTCGCAAAAATACGCCGTGCGCCTGCAAATGGACCCGGACGCGATGGCGGCGCGCGGCATCGGCATCGACGAAGTCGCCAACGCGGTCTCCGAAACCAACGTCAACCAAGGCACCGGCTCGCTCTCCGGCCCGACCCGCACCGCGTTGATCCACACCAAGGGGCAGTTGCTCTCCGCCGACGCCTACGTCGACCAGGTGGTCGCCTACCGCAACGGCGCGCCGGTGCGCTTCGGCGATCTCGGCAAGGTGGTCGACAGCGTCGAGAACGACCGCCTCGGCTCCTGGGTCGGCGACACCCGCACCGTGACCCTCGCGGTGCAGCGCCAGCCCGGCTCCAACACCATCGAGGTGGTCGACGCGATCAAGAAGATCCTGCCGACGTTCGAGGCGCAGCTGCCGCCGTCGATGAACCTCGAGGTATTCTACGACCGCAGCCAGACGATCCGCGAATCGATTTTCGACGTGCAGTTCACCCTGGTCCTCGCCGCGGTCCTGGTGATCGGGGTGATCTTCGTCTTCCTCCGGAGCGCGTCGGCGACGCTGATCCCCTCCCTCGCGCTGCCGATCAGCATCGTCGGCACCTTCGCCGGGATGTCGATGTTCGGCTTCTCCCTCGACAACCTCTCGCTGATGGCGCTCACCCTCTCGGTCGGCTTCGTCGTCGACGACGCGATCGTGATGCTCGAAAACATCGTCCGCCACCGCGAGGCGGGCGAGCGTCCGTTCGAGGCGGCGATCAAGGGCGCGAAGGAAATCGCCTTCACCATCGTCTCGATGACGGTGTCGCTGGCGGCGGTGTTCATTCCGGTGATGTTCATGGGCGGCATCGTCGGCCGCCTGCTGCACGAGTTCGCCCTCACCATCGTGTTCGCGATCCTCGCGTCCGGCGTGGTTTCGCTCACCCTCACGCCGATGCTGTGCAGCCGGATGATCCGCTCCGGCCACCAGACCCACGGCAAGTGGTATCGCCGCAGCGAACAGGCGTTCGACGCGCTCCAGGCGGGCTACGGCCGCTCGCTCGACTGGTGCCTGCGCCACAAGACGATCACCTTCAGCCTGTTCCTCGCGAGCTTCGCGCTCTCGGCGGTGCTGTTCGTGGTGGTGCCGAAGGACTTCCTCCCCTCCGAGGACACCGGCCGGATCTTCGCCTACACCGAAGGCTCGACCGCGACCTCGTTCGAGGAAATGGTGCGCAACCAGGCCAAGGCCTCGGCGATCATGCAGGCCGATCCGGACATCGACCGGGTGATGATGTCGGTCGGCGCGGGCGGCTCGCGCTCCACCACCAACTCCGGCATCCTGATCGTCAGCCTCAAGCCCGCCCACGCGCGCACCTCGACCGCCGACGAAATCGTCCGCCGCCTGCGCGCCAAGACCGCCAACGCGGTGCCCGGTCTCAAGGTCTACGTCCGCAATCCCGAGATCATCCGCATCGGCGGCTCGTCGAGCAAGGCGCCCTACCAATACACTCTGCAGGATCTCGACCTCGCCGCGCTCTACGGCGGCGCCGAGCGCCTGACCGACCGGCTGGCGAAGGAACCGGGCTTCACCGACGTCACCAACGACATGGACATCTCGGCACCGACGGTCTCGGTGGTGGTCGACCGCGAGCGCGCCGGGCAGCTCGGCGTCACCGTCAAGCAGATCGAGGACGCGCTCGCCTCCGCCTTCGGCCAGCGCCAGGTGTCGACGATGTACACCAGCAACGACCAGTATCAGGTGATCCTCGAACTCCTGCCCCAGTTCCAGGCCGACGCCTCGTCGCTCGAACGCCTCTACGTGCGCTCCAGCCACGGCGCGCTGGTGCCCCTCACCGCGGTGACCACCATCGGTCGCGGCGTCCTGCCGCAAACCGTCAACCACCAGGGCCAGCTGCCCGCGGTCACCGTCGCCTTCAATCTCGAAAATGGCTACTCACTCGGCGAGGCGGTCGACCGGATCGCCGCGATCCGCGGCGAGGTCGGAATCGCCGACACCACCCAGACGAGTTTCGAGGGCACCGCCAAGGCATTCGAGAGCTCGACCCAGGGCCTCGGGTTGCTGCTGCTGCTCGCGATCGTGGTGGTCTACATCGTCCTCGGGATTCTCTACGAGAGCTTCATCCACCCCCTCACCATCCTCTCGGGCCTGCCCTCGGCGGCGGTCGGCGCGCTGATCACCCTGATGCTGTTCAACGTGCCGCTGTCGCTCTACGCCTTCGTCGGCATCATCATGCTGGTCGGTATCGTCAAGAAGAACGCGATCATGATGATCGACTTCGCCCTCGAGCAGGAACGCAAGGAAAACCTGCCGCCCGAGCAGGCGATCGCCAAGGCCGCGCTGGTGCGTTTCCGCCCGATCATGATGACCACCATGGCCGCGCTGATGGGCACCCTGCCGATCGCCATCGGCCTCGGCGCGGGCGGCTCGGCGCGCCAGCCGCTCGGCCTCACCGTGGTCGGCGGGTTGATCCTCTCCCAGGCGCTCACCCTCTACATCACCCCGGTGCTCTACATCCTCCTCGACCGCGTCAGCCATCGCCGCAAGGCGAAGGCGAAGACCGCCTGAGCCCCGTGCGAGTCTCCCCGCCGCCACGTCCGCGACGACGGCCGCGAGCCCCGGCTGCGGCGCGCGCCACCCCGATATTCCGGGGAGGGAAAGAGTTTGCGGCCCCACCCGCCCGAGGGGCGGCAATTGGGTTGATCCCCCGGCAATTTCCTGGCTAGATAAGAAGCCTTATCCGGAGCTTGGGGAGTCGGGCTCCGATACGATCGACGATCAATCCGAAAATTGAACAGGGTGGAATGATGAAGCGCCTCACGAGTATCCTCGGCACCTGCCTGCTGGCTGCTGCCTTGTCCGGCCCGGCTTTCGCCGCGCCCAGTGTCGTCATCAAGCTCGGCCACATCGCCGAGCCGGAACATCCGTACGGCAAGGGCGCCGACCAGTTCGCCAAGCTCGTCGCCGAGAAGTCCGGCGGCGACATCGAAGTCAAGGTGTTCCCGAACTCGCAGCTCGGCGGCCAGAAGGACCTGATCGAAGGTCTGGTGTTCGGTTCCGTCGACATGGCGCTGGTGGGTTCCGCCGCGCTCGGCCAGTTCCAGCCGAAGATCTCCCTGTTCGACCTGCCGTTCCTGTTCGACGACCGGCCGCACGCCTTCCGTTCGCTCGACACCGTCGGCATGGAGATCGGCCAGGCCCTGGAACCGCGCGGCATCAAGCTGCTCGGCTACATGGAAAACGGCATCCGCCACATGACCAACAACGTCCGCCCGATCAAGACCCCGGAAGACATGAAGGGCCTCAAGATCCGCGTGCAGACCAACAAGATCCACATCGAAATGATCAAGGCGCTCGGCGCTTCGCCGACCCCGATGGATCTCTCCGAGCTCTACTCGGCGATGCAGCAGGGCACCGTGGACGGCCAGGAAAACCCGTCGGCGCACATCTACACCAAGCGCTTCTATGAAGTGCAGAAGTACGCCTCGCTCACCGCGCACGCCTATGCGCCGGAGCCGATGCTGATCTCGATGATCTCGTGGAAGAAGCTGACCCCGAAGCAGCAGAAGATCGTCCAGGACGCCGCCAACGAGTCGGTTGCCTGGCAGCGCAAGGTCTCGGAAGACGAGGACAACGACTACTGGAACAAGATCAAGGCGACCGGCAAGATGGAAGTCATCGAAGTCGACCGCAAGGCGTTCCAGGAAGCCACCAAGCCGGTCATCGCGATGTTCGCCAAGACCGTCGGCCAGGACAACATCGACAAGGTCGACGCGCTCCGCGCGAAGTAAGCCTTATCGCCTGAGCCACCGCAGTTCAGCAGCCCCGGACGGTAACGTCCGGGGCTTTTGCTTGCCTCCGTCGCGACATAATTCTCGTCCATATCCAGCCTGGAATTTTTTCAACGCCGACCGCCTCCCGCGCATCTCCGAAGCCGGGGGCCGGACGGCGTGCGTGGGTATCGGGGCGAAATTTCCGCCCGGCCGCGGCGAGGGCCACGACCGGCGGGGGACAGGGGCAAAGGCATGGATCTGGTTTTCCGGTATATCAGAAAGATCCTCTACGGGATCTCGGTGACGGCGATGCTGGTGATGCTCGCGATCATCTTCTTCCAGGTGATTTCGCGGTACGTCTTCGGCTTCACCTTCGAATGGTCTGAGGAGCTCGCGCGGTTCCTGTTCGTCTGGGCGGTGTTCCTCGGCTCGGCGCTGATCATGGGCGAAGACGGCCATCTCGCGGTGGAACTGCTGCCGCGCATGCTCGCCGGCAAAAAGCCCGGTCTGGTGCTCGACGTCTTCATCAACGCCTGCGGCTACGTCTTCATCCTGCTGCTGATCGT
>LUYR01000272.1 GCA_001603335.1 Rhodospirillales bacterium Alpha_05
ATCGTCTTCGACTGGGACAACACCCTGGTCGACACCTGGCCGAACATCGTCCACACCATGAACGTCACCCTGGTGGCGATGGGGCAGGCGCCCTGGAGCGCGGCGGAAGCGAAACAGCGCATCGCCCGCTCGCTGCGCGAGAGCTTCCCCGAACTCTTCGGCGACCGCTGGGAGTACGCCCGCGACGTGTTCTACGCCGAGCTCGAGCGCGCGCACCTCGAAATGCTCGCGCCGTTGCCTGGGTCGGCCGACGTTCTTGAGCATTTCGACGCCCTCGGCGTGCCGATGGCGGTGGTCAGCAACAAGACCTCGCTCTACCTCCATCGTGAAGTCGCGCATCTCGGATGGGGCAAATATTTCAAGGCCGTGTTCGGCGCGGGCGAGCTTGCGCACGACAAACCCGCGCCGGATGCGGTTTTCCGGTTTCTCGAGCGGGCAGGGCTTGCTCCGGGAAACGATATCTGGTTTGTTGGTGACAGCCCGATCGACGTGGAGGCCGCCCACGCTGCGGGCTGCGCGCCGGTTTTTGTGCGTGGCGCAGAAACGGAATTACCGTCATTCGCCATGTCGCCCCTCGCCGTAATCGGCGATTGCCGCGCGTTGTCGAGCATCGCATGCATCGACATTAAGGGGCACAATCACTAAGTCCAATACGGAGACCGGATTGGCGTCCGGAACTCGAATAAGAACAACAAGGGGACCAAAAAAATGTCGTCCGAACGCAGCCAGAACGTCCAGGACGTTTTCCTCAATCACATCCGTAAGAACAAGGCCCCCGTCACGGTCTTCCTTGTGAACGGTGTGAAGCTCCAGGGTATCGTCACCTGGTTCGACAACTTCTCCATGCTGTTGCGGCGCGATGGGCACACGCAGCTCGTCTACAAGCATGCGATCTCGACGGTGATGCCGTCACAGCCGATCCAGCTGTTTGAACCCGGAAAGGAAGAAGAGGGCGCCTAAGCCTCAGGTTTACCTCAAAAACCATGACCCAAATTGAACAGGCCGTTGCGCCAGCACGGACCATAGTTGTCACGCCGTTTTTCAAGACGGCGCGCGGCAAGCTGCGCGACGCCAATGTCAACGCGCGCCAGCCCGCGGCTCGTCTTGACGAAGCCGTGGGCCTCACCCAGGCGATCTCGGTCGACGTCGTCGGCGCCGAGATCGTACCGGTTTCCCGTGTGCGCCCCGCCACGTTGATCGGCGAAGGTGCGATCGAGACCCTCAAGATCCTGATCGCGGATCGCAAGGTCGAACTCGTGGTGTTCGATACCCACCTCACCCCAATCCAGCAGCGCAATCTCGAGAAAGCCTTGAATTCCAAGGTGATCGACCGAACGGCTCTGATCCTGGAGATCTTCGGCGAGCGAGCGCGGACGCGCGAAGGCGTGCTCCAGGTGGAGCTTGCGCACCTTTCGTACCAGCGCAGCCGCCTGGTGCGGAGCTGGACCCACCTCGAACGCCAGCGCGGCGGTCTCGGCTTCGTCGGCGGCCCCGGCGAAACCCAGATCGAGCTCGACAGGCGCTTGATCGGGGAGCGGATCACCCGCCTCAAGGCCGAACTCGAAGACGTCAAACGCACCCGAAACCTCCATCGCGCTGCGCGTAAACGCGTGCCTTTCCCGGTGGTTGCGCTGGTTGGCTACACCAACGCTGGAAAGTCGACGCTGTTCAACCGGCTCGCCCGCGCCGACGTTTTTGCCGAGGATATGCTGTTCGCGACCCTCGATCCGACGATGCGTCGGGTCGACTTGCCGTCGGGCCGCACGATCATCCTGTCCGACACCGTGGGCTTCATCTCCGATCTGCCGACCGAACTCATCGCCGCGTTCCGTGCGACGCTGGAAGAGGTGCTCGAAGCCGACCTGATCGTCCATGTCCGCGATGTCTCGCATCCGGATGCCGACGCCCAGCGCGACGACGTGCTGAAGGTGCTGGCCGATCTCGGGCTCGACGAAACCCTGCGCCAGTCGGGTCTCGAAGTCGCCAACAAGATCGACTGCCTCGACGGCGAAGCGTTGGCGTTCTGGGAAGCCCGGGCCGCCCGCAACGACGGGCTCGTGGCGATCTCGGCGCAGCGCGGCGATGGCATTCCGACGCTTCTCGACGCGGTGGACGCGGCGCTGAGCGCGGCGCACCGCGAAATCACCGTTCTCCTCGACCACGAGGACGGCAAGCGCATGGCTTGGCTCTATGCGCATGGCGACGTCACCAGCCGCGAGGATGGCGAGGACGGGTGCCGGCTGACCGTGCGTCTCTCGGCGGACGATCTTGCCCGTTGGGACGACCAGGAACGGAAGAACGGGCGGTAGAATGCGGGGAACGTTGGATTCCGGTCGGGTCGGTGAAATCCTCCGCGAGGCGGCGGACACCCTGATCTGCCCGCGTTTCCGGCGCCTCGACGACGACGCGATCGCCACCAAGACCCACGCCAACGACCTCGTCACCGTCGCCGACCTCGAGGCCGAGATTTTTCTCACCCGGGAACTCAAGGCGCTCTTGCCGGGCTCGCTCGCCCTCGGCGAGGAGGCGGTCTACCAGGACCCGTCGGTCAAGGCGATGCTCGATACCGACGCGCCGGTGTGGATCATCGATCCGGTCGACGGCACCGCCAACTTCGCGCGTGGCGACACCGCATTCGGCATCATCGTTGCGTTGGTCAAGAACCGCCGGACCGTTGCCGGATGGATCTACGACCCCCTGAAGCGCCGCCTGTTCGCCGCCGAAGCGGGCGAGGGGGTCTGGAGCGAAGGGCAGCGCCTGCGGGTGACCTCGCGCGGCGAACGTGGACTTTGCGGCCTTTCGGGCTGCATCAGTCGCCGCCTCGCGGAGCGCCACCGCGAGCAGTTCTGCACCATCACCCAGCAGGGCAGCGCGGCGCACGACTACATGGCGCTGGTCGACGGCCGCCTCGACTTCCGCCTGTTCCGGTTGCTCAATCCGTGGGATCACGCCGCGGGGGTGCTGATGGTGGAGGAAGCGGGGGGCTACGTTCGCCTGCTCTCCGGCCCAGCGTACACCCCGGTGTTCCACGCCAACGACGGGCTGCTGATCGCGCCCGACGCCGAAACCTGGGACGAAATCCGGTCCACCCTCGACGTCTGAGGTAGCCGCCTCAGCGGCGGAAGACGATCTTCGGATAGACCGGCTTGGTGCCGTCGAGAATCCAGTCGTAGACCTTCCAGTCGCTATCCTTGTCGGAATAGACCGCGCTCGGGTTGCCCGGGTCGACCACGCGCATATCCGAGATCACCCTCAGCGTACCGCGCACCAGCAAGCCCGCCTCGGCCATCGGCCGCGCCTTGTCGATGTTTGGGGTTTCGGCGTAGATCGTGACGGTGCCGTCGTCGCGCGCGTCGATGTTGAAGATCTTGGCGTTGCGGCGGACGAACGTGACCATTCTCGCCGTGGCGACGAAGTTGCCGGTGCGCTTGTACTGCACCGCGAACTGGCCACGTCCCATGGACCGCACGCTGGTGAACTGCGGGTCGCGCTTGATGTCGTTGCGGATCGCCTCGATCTTTTCCTGTGCCGCATCGCCGCTGACTTCACCGCGAACGATCTGCATGTAGAGCGGCGCCCAGGTGAGCACACCGTTGTAGGTGAGGGAATAGTCGCCGTTGCGGGCGACGCGGATCTCGGCCGCGAATTCGTCGGGGACGTAGCACGACGACAGCAGCGGCAGCACCGCGACCAGCAGCGCGAGGCCGAGAAACCGTAGCGGGCGGGGCAGGCGGGCGATCATTTCGTGCCCTCCGGGCGTTCCTTCTGCTTGGCCAGGCACCACAACGCCTCCATCTCGTCGAGCGATGTTTCCTTGATTATTTTACCATCGTTTTCAAGAGACTGCTCGATGAAGTGGAAGCGCCGCTCGAATTTATCGTTGGTGCGGCGCAGCGCGACTTCCGGATCGATGTCGAGCTTGCGTGCGAGGTTGGCGACCGCGAACAGCACGTCGCCGATTTCATCCTCGAGGCGGTCGCGCGGCGCGTCGGCGCTGACTTCGGCCTCGATTTCGCCGATCTCCTCGCGAATCTTGGCAAACACGTCCTTGGGGTCGGTCCAGTCGAAGCCGACGCGCGAGGCGCGCTTTTGCAGCTTCGCGGCGCGCATCAAAGCGGGGAGGGCCTTCGCCACGCCGTCGAGCGCCGACGCCTTGGCCTCGCCGTTGCCGGCGCGTTCGCCTTCCTTGACGTTTTCCCAGTTGACCAGTTGGTCGCTCGCGGTCTTGACCTGCTGCTCGCCGAAGACGTGGGGGTGGCGGCGCACCAGCTTGTCGCAGATCGCACCGATCACGCCGTCGAGGGCGAAGAGGCCGGATTCCTCTGCGATGCGGGCGTGGAAAACCACCTGGAGCAGCAGATCGCCGAGTTCGTCCTGGATTGCCGCGGGGTCGCCGTCGTCGATCGCACTCAGGACTTCATAGGCTTCCTCGACGGTGTGGGGCGCGATGCTGGAAAACGTCTGCTCGACGTCCCAAGGGCAGCCGCGCTCCGGATCGCGCAGGAGGGCCATGATGTCGGCAAGGTGATCGAGGGAAACCGGGGAAGCCATGGAAACCAATCCTGCAAGCGATGGGACAGGGCGCTCAGCCGCGCCAACGACCGTACAACCAACGCGCCACGGTCAAAAGCACAACCACGCCGCCGACAGTCAGGAAAATGGTTTTTTCATACCCCTGAATGTCCTTGAGGACGACATGTACGGTTTCGCCGAAGACATATCCGAGGGTGGTGATCAGCGTCGCCCAGATCGCCGCGCCGATCATGTTGAAGACGATGAAGCGCCAGCCTTTGACATGGCTGGTGCCGATCAGGATCGGCCCGGCGATGCGCATGCCGTAGAGAAAGCGCACGCCCATGATCAGGGGCACCTGATGCTTGTGGATCAGGCGGTCGATCTTCGGCTTGTGGGCGGCGAGGCGGGGAAAACGGTGGATCAGGCGGTTGCCGTAGCGCCGCCCGAGAAAAAACGCGATCTGGTCGCCGAGGGTGCCACCGACGAACGCGATGCCGATCACCAGCGGCAGCGAGAGATAACCCTGGTTCGCGGCAAATCCGGCGAGGAGGAGAACGGTTTCGCCCTCCATCAGCGTGCCGATGAATACGCCGGCGTATCCGTATTGCGACAATATTTCGGGGATGGACATCAAGATTCCTGAACGGCAGTGGGTGTCACGACGTGGCACGGACACGGATATCGGCCCAAGCGGCAAACGGATCAAGCGGGAAATTGCTCCACTGCGGCTTGCGGACGTCGCGGTGGGGATTGCTTGCGATTATCGCGCAGGGTTTCGCGCGCTCCACGAATCCTAGAAGCGAGTGGCGTATCGGCGAGCCGAATTTCGAAAGACCTCGCGGGAGGGCGGTGTCCGCGACGTGAGTTCGCGCCCCGGAACCATAAATCAGTTTGTCGCATAATTTATATTATGAATAGTTTGGTGTGGGAAAGCGCCGGAAACGCTTTATCCAGGCAGATCAACGACCAAGCCGTCGTATCCGGGCTCCACGCCGTGCGGCAGCGCGGTTTTGAGCGTCTGGTAGTCCAGCCCCATTCCCATATGCGTGAGGATCGTGCGCTCCGGCTGGATGCGCTCGACCCATTGCAGCACCGTCGACACGTCGGCGTGCGTCGTGTGCGGCTTTTCGGTCAGGCAGCCGACGATCCAAACCTTCACGCCTGTGAGCACCTCGAACGCGGCTTCATCGAGTTTCGTGACGTCGGTTGAATATGCGAAGTCGCCGAAGCGGAATCCCAGCGACGGCTCCCAGCCGTGCTCCTGGACGAACGGCACCACCGATATTTCGGCGACCGAGAAGCGCTGCGGCCGCTCGACGTCGATCACCTGCGGAATCAGCCATGGCCGGTAAATCACCGTTTCCGGCGAGGAAATGTTCTCGAAGCCGATGAAGGCATAGCCGAACCGGCTTTTCAGGTCGTCGAGGGTGCGCGCCATGCCCCACGTCGGGATTCCCGCCCGCATGAAACGGTTGAGCTCCCGTACTTCGTCGAGGCCGTGGGTATGGTCGGCGTGGCCGTGGGTATAGAGAATGCCGTCGACGCGGCGCACGCCGACACGGATCAACTGCTCGCGCAAGTCCGGCCCGGTATCGACAAGTACGGTGGTCGCGCCTTTCTCGACCAGGATCGAGGTGCGCAGGCGGCGGTTCTTGGGCTCGAGGGGATCGCACTTGCCCCATCCGGCGGAGATCGTCGGCACGCCCGGCGCCGCGCCGCAGCCGAGCATGGTGATCTTCATGCCGCGTCTCCGGCGAGTGCGGATTGCGGAACTTTATCGAACAGTGTCATGAAGTTATCGGTCGTAATTCGTGCGATTTCGGTTTCCGAAACCCCTTTGATCTCGGCAAGCACCCTGGCGGTATGCGCGACATAAGCGGGTTCATTGCGCTTGCCGCGTTTCGGCACCGGTGCAAGGTACGGGCTGTCGGTCTCCACCAGCAGGCGGTCCATCGGCACGTCGCGGAAGATCTCGCGGAGGTCCTCGTTCTTCTTGAACGTGATCACACCCGAAGCCGAAATATAGAGCCCGAGTTCAAGCGCGCCTTCCGCAAGTTCGCGGCCGGAACTGAAGCAGTGCATCAACGCCTTGAACGGCCCTGCCGCCATTTCGTCGCGCAGGATCCGGAGGGTGTCGGCCTCGGCATCGCGAGAATGGATCACCAGCGGCAGTCCGAGTTCGCGCGCGACGCCGATGTGGGTTCGGAACGCCGCCTCCTGCAGGGGACGCGGGCTGAAGTCGTAAAAGAAATCGAGCCCGCTCTCGCCGATGCCGACGACGCGCGGGTGTTTGGCAAGGTCGATCAGGGCTTCGCGCGAGAGCGCCCCCTCCTCTTCCGCCACGTGGTGCGGATGCACGCCCACGGTCGCGAACACCTGCGGATGCGCATCCGCCAGCGCCAGCGCGCCCGGCGCCTTCGCCAGGTGCGTACCGATGGTCAGCATCAGTCCCACACCGGCGTTGCGCGCGTGCGCCAGGATGTCGTCGATCTCCTCGGCGAAGTCGGGGAAATCCAGATGGCAGTGGCTGTCCACCAGCATCAGGAGGCGGCCTCCTCGGTGTCAACATGGCGCGGGAACACGCCCTGGGGCGCGGGCAGCGGCGTGCCGGCGACCAGGACCGCGTCGAGGTCGGCGAAGCTGCGCTTATCCGCCGCCACCGCGACCTGGTCGAGGATCACGGCCGAGGCGTCGGGCATGAACGGCTGGGTGAGCATCGCGACGCGGCGGATCACCTCGGCGAGAACGTAGAGAACGGTCTCCATCCGCGCCGGATCGGTCTTGCGCAGGGTCCAGGGCGCCTGACGGTCGATGTAGGCGTTGGCGGAGCGGATCACCACCCAGATCTGTTCCAGCGCGTCGTTGAAGGCCTGGGCGTCCATCGCGGCCCGAACTTCCGCGATCAGGCCGGAGGCCTTGGCGAGCATCGCGTCGTCGTCTTCGGCGAACGCGCCCGGCGTCGGCACCTTGCCGCCGCAGTTCTTGGCGATCATCGAGAGCACGCGCTGGCAGAGGTTGCCGTAGTCGTTGGCGAGTTCGCTGTTCTTGCGCTGGGTGATGGCGCGGCGGGAGAAGTCGCCATCCGAGCCGAACGGCACTTCGCGCAGCAGGAAGTAGCGGGTCTGGTCGAGACCGAAGGTTTCGATCAGCTCGTACGGATCGATGACGTTGCCGAGCGACTTGGAGATCTTCTGGCCTTCGTTGGTCCACCAGCCGTGGGCGAAGATGCACTTCGGCGGCTCAAGGCCCGCGGCCATCAGGAACGCGGGCCAGTAGACCGCGTGGAAGCGCAGGATGTCCTTGCCGACCATGTGCACGTCGGCGGGCCAGAAGCTCTTGTAGAGGTCGGCCTCGGTATCGGGGAAGCCGAGCGCGGTGATGTAGTTGGTGAGCGCGTCGAGCCACACGTACATGATGTGGTCGGGGTTGCCCGGTACCGGAATCCCCCACGAGAAGCTGGTGCGCGAAATCGAGAGATCCTGCAGGCCACCCTTGACGAAGCTCAGGACCTCGTTGCGCCGCGCGGCGGGCATGATGAAGCCCGGGTTCTCCTCGTAGAACTTCAGCAGCGGCTCCTGCCAGTCGGACAGGCGGAAGAAGTAACTCGGCTCCTCGACCCACTCCACCGGCGCACCGGTCGGCGCGAGCTTTTCGCCGTTCGCGCCCTTGGTGAGTTCGCTTTCGGCGAAGAACGCCTCGTCGCGCACCGAATACCAGCCCTGATAGCCGCCGAGGTAGATCTGCCCCCGCTCCTCCAGCCGCCGCCAGAGTTCCTGGGTCGCGGCGGTGTGGCGCGGCTCGGTGGTGCGGATGAAGTCGTCGTTGGTCACCTTCATCGCCTTGGCGAGATCGCGGAAGTTCTGCGACACGCCGTCGCAGAACGAAAGCGGTGCAACGCCTGCGTTCATCGCCGATTTCTCGACCTTCTGGCCGTGTTCGTCGGTGCCGGTGAGGAACCGCACCGAGAAGCCGTCGAGGCGCTTGAACCGCGCCAGGGCGTCGCACGCCAGCGTGGTGTAGGCATGCCCGATGTGCGGCTTGTCGTTCACGTAGTAGATCGGAGTGGTGATGTAGAAGGTTTTGGTCTCGGGCATTCTCAAGGTCTCTCCTGGGAGATCGTCTTTCGCGCGGCGCCGCGTCCTGGGGGTCAGGACAGTCAGGCGGCGGGCGAGATCAAGGCGTGAAACGCCGAAAGCACGACGTGCCGACGGTCGAGATTGACGGCTTCGGCCTTGCGGAACAGGTCGTTGACCTTTTCCCATACCTCTGCCCATTGTTCAAGCGGCACCGCCAGCGCCGCACCTTCCGCGCCGCCGACGGTGGCG
>LUYR01000273.1 GCA_001603335.1 Rhodospirillales bacterium Alpha_05
GAAAATAGCGCCGACAACACAACGAGGGCCAGAACGGGGAGCTTGCGGGCGGTCAGGACGCGTTTCATGGCCCCACGCTACAACCCGCCACCGCCGTGGCGAGCGGATGCGTGCCCGCCCGGCTGGAAGCCGCACGCGCGACCGCCGAGTTTCCCCAAAGGGACTGTCACGTCAAAGGCTCTTCAAAGGCTCCCGAACCCTCGCGGCCACAAGCCAGCCCGGGGGATTTAGGGGAAAAGCCGGCCGCTGACCGCGCGGGTCACTCGGCCGGCTTTCACTCGTCCCCCTCGTCTCTGGCATTTCGCCTCGGGCCTCCGAATTACGGTGCCTCGTAGATCTCCACGAGGCCGAGGCCGGTGGACTCGCCCACGCCGCTCAACTGCGCGGTGTAGATGCCGAGGCCGGCCGGCAATTCGAGCAGGAGCGCGGCGTCTTTCGAGTCCGCATCCAGCGAGCCCATGCCAACCGCTTTCATTGCGGCCGTCAGCTCCGCCGTGCCACCCCAGTCGTCGTTGGCCCCCACCACCGACCAGGTCATGGTGGTGGTGTTCAGTTGGTGCAGTTGCAGCGTCGGATTGGCCAGGGCCTGCCCCGCCAGATTCGGATTGTCTTTCACCAGGCCCGGGCCCACCCCGCGAATGATCACCTTCTTCGGAGCGTCGCCGCTGAGCACGAAGCCCACGATCAACACGCCAGACCCGGTGCCCACCTGATTGCGCACCGAGAGCGCCGTCAGTCGCTTCGCGTTGTCGCTAAAGTCCGCATCGTACACTTCCGCGAGAGCCAGGCCGGTCGTCTGGTTCGCGCCACTGATCTGCGCCGTGTATACGGCCCGTGCCGGCGTGGTCAGCATGACCGCATCGGTCGAGGTATCGTCGAGTGCGCCCATGCCCAGCGCACTCATCTTGGTGCGGATTTCCTCGGCTCCGCCCCAGTTGTCGTTGCTCGCGATGGCCACAAACTGGGTCACGTTGTTCACCGTTTGCAGTTCATTGAGCGTCAGCACCGGGTCGGCCAGCTCCTGCCCCGCCAGATTCGGATTGTCTTTCAACAGCCCGGGGCCCACCCCGCGCACCAGCGTCGGCTTGCCGCCGCTGGCGAAGACGAAGCCCAGGATCACCGTCTGGTCGCCCGTCCCCACCGGCGCGCGGGCCGACAGCGCAGAAAACTGGCTCCACTGCACAGTCAGCGCCGCCGCCGTCGTGGTCACCGCCGGGTTCACCCCGTCGTTGATCACGCAGCGGTATTGGTAGCCCTTCATCACCGCCGTCGGCTTGAGCACGGTCAGGGTGTCCGTGCCAATGCCGGAATATACCGTGCCATTGGCCACAGCGGCCCACGTCGTGCCGCCGTTGGTCGACACCTGCCACTGGTAGTCCAGGGCGACCGAGCTCGTCGCGGTCACGCTGAAGGTGACCGCCGTACCGGCGTTGACCGTTTGATTGGCTGGCGGGGCTCCGATGCGTGGTGCGGCCGCCGTCACGGTCAGCGTCCCGTTTTGGAGTGCGAGGGTGTAGTTGCGGTCACTGCCGCCGGTCAGCGTGATCGGATAGCGGCCGGGGCCGCTGGTGGTGGTCGCCGGGGTGCTGATGACCGGGGCCGTAGCGAGCACCGCCGCCGTCTCGCCATTGACGAAGCCGGTGTACGTGATCGTCAGTGGTGGATTGGCCATATTTTCGGCCCGGGTCTGGTCATCGGCCTTGGCGGTGAGGGGCACCTGAGCGATCACCAGCGTACTGGTCGCGGTGCCTTGGTAGTTCGGATCGGTGAGTGTCGCCTGCACGGCGTAGCTGCCAGCGTTGACCGGCACCGTGGCGGCACCGTCGTAGGTCAACGTGACCGCCAATCCTGCCGGTGCCGTGGTGGCCGTTGCCGGGTGCGCGGCACCCGTATAGGTCGCGCTCAACCCACCGAGAGTCACGGTGGCGGGAGCTTGGTTGACCATCAGGGTTTGGACCTGCTCCGCCGGGGCGTAGTTGGCCGGATCGCTCGGCGTAAAAATCACGCTCAGCGGCTGCGCACCGGCATTCAGGACCGTACCGGCCGCCGGGGTATAGGTGAAGGTGCCCGCGACGTTGGCCGTGGCATTGAGCTGGATGTCGGATAGTGCCGTACCGTAGGTGATCGCCGCCGGGGTCGCCCACGTGAGGACCGGCGTCACGGCCACTGGGGTCGAGGTAACGCCCTTGCGGATCGTATTGTTACCGATATCGGCCACGTACAGGTGGCCGTGCCCATCCACCGCCACCCCCACCGCCCCGTTGAAACGGACGGCCGGAGGCGCTCCGTCCACGCTGCCGGCCACCCCGGCCAAGCCGGCGAGCGTCGTCACCACGCCCTCGGGGGTGATTTGCCGGAGCGTATGGTTGGTCCACTCCGCCACCAAAACATTGCCCGCCCCATCCACGGCCAGGCCGTTGGGCATGTTGAACCGTGCCAGCCCGCCCGTGCCATCGGTGCTACCGGCCTCGCCAAACGCTCCGGCGAGCGTCGTCACGACACCATCGGGCGTGATCTTCCGGATGGTATGATTCCATAGCTCGGAAACATACAGGTTACCGGCGCGATCCAGAGCCAGGCCTTGGGGCCGGTTAAACCGGGCCGCCTGGCCCGTGGCATCCACGCCACCCGCCACCCCGGCCTGGCCGGCCAACGTGGAAACGACGCCCGCGGGCGAGATCTTTCGGATGGTGTTGTTGGCCGCATCGGAGACGTAGAGATTGCCGCTCGGATCGAGCGCCACACCGCACGGACTGTTGAAAAGCGCCGCGCCGGCCACGCCATCGGTGCTGCCGGTCACCCCGGCAGTGCCAGCCACGGTGGCAACCTCTCCACTGGGCGTCACTTTGCGAATCGTGTGGTTTCCCTGATCGACGACATAGGCGTTGCCCACGCCATCCACCGCCACCCCCGTCGGAGCCCAGAAGCTGCGGGCGACCGTCGAAACCAGCCCCGCCGGAGAAATCCTCCGCAACGCGCCATTGCCATAATCCGCGACATACACGGTGCCGACCGCGTCCGCCGCCACCCCGAAGGGCTGGTTAAACCGGGCGTTGGTCGTCATCCCATCGAAATAATTCCGGCTGCTCAGGGCCCCCGCCAACGTCGTCACCCCGCCCGCCGGTGTGATCTGGCGGATCAGATTGGCGGTCAGGTCGGAGACGTAGATCGTACCCGCGCCATTTACCGCGATGCCAAAGGGAGAGTCGAAACGGGCCGCCGGCCCCTGCCCATCGGCGCTGCCCGACATGCCAGCCGCCCCCGCCAGCGTCGTCACCACACCCGCCGGCGTGATCTGGCGGACGGTTTTACCGGCGTCGCCTCCTTCGGCGACATACAGGTTGCCCGCCGCATCGAGCGCGATCCCGACTGGCAGGATAAACCGGGCCGCCGGCCCCTGCCCGTCGGTGGAACCGGTTTGCCCCGCCAGGCCGGCCAGCGTCGTGACGACGCCTGCAGGCGTGATTTTGCGAATGGTGTGCCCCGCCCCATCGTGTCCGCAATCGGTGACAAACACGTTGCCCAGAGGATCGACGACCAGGGCGTAAGGGGCGTCGAACCGCGCGGCGGTGCCCGTGCCATCCGCACCTCCAGCACTGCCCGCCAAGCCGGCGAGCGTGGTCACCACCCCGGCCGGCGTGATCTGGCGAATCGTGTGGTTGCCCAGATCGGCGACATAGACATTGCCCGCGCCATCCACCGCCAAGCCCTGCGGGTAGTCGAACTGGGCGGCGGCGCCCGTGCCATCCGCACTGCCCTGTACGCCGGAGCCGGCCAACGTCGTGACCATCCCGGCGGGGGTGATCTGGCGAATTCTGTGTCCATGCTCCTCAGACACATAGAGATTGCCGGCGGCATCCGCCACGATCCCCACCGGGTTGCTAAACCGGGCCTCCGTGAGCGTACCATCGACCGAGCCCCCCATGCCGGCCTGACCGGCGAGCGTCGTCACCACGCCGACCGGCGTGATTTTGCGGATCACATGGGAATAATATTCGGCGACATAAAGATTGCCGGCGGCATCCACCGTCATGCCCGCCGGCATGTCGAAATGCGCCGCCCCACCGGTGCCATCCACACTCCGCGCCGTCGAGGCGGGCATCCCCGCCAAGGTCTCAAACTGGTAAGTCGGAGCGGCCACCAACCCCACGGCGACTACCAGATACCAGAGGCCCCAGCGGGCGATCCGAGCTCTCAAACCCCGACCCATAAATCGACTGCAAATGACATCCATGTTTTCAGCGAAATGGTCGGGCCGGCCCCGGCCAAGCGCAAATTGCGATGGCAGTTAAAGAGGCAGTCACTTGAAAACACCACACTCGCAACCGGCGAGTTTCCAAAAGGGACTGTCACTTCACAGGACCAACCGGCGAGTTTCCCCAAAGGGACTGGCGCATCAAAGGACTCGGGAAGGCGGGCGGGAATCGGGCGGCGACGAAGTGGTGAGCCTGCAAGCCCAGTGGAGCAGCCCGCAATTTTGACGCACCCCGAAGCTGCTGGTGTTCAGAATCGCTCGATCCAGAGGGCACGCTTCGGGTTGCGCGGGTCGACGAGCACATACATCGGCTGGCCGCTCGCCTTTCGCTCCTGAGCCAGACGCACCAGCGCGAAGTCGGAATGCCGCTGGACCTGGGGAGCCGCGCCGAGGGTATCGCAGCGCTCGGTCACGATCCGGTACACGGTCCGATTGTTCACCCGCATCTTGGTGGCGGTGACCTCCCGCACCCGCACCTCGGCCACCGTCCCTTCGATGAGCATGCGCTGCGCCCGCCGCCGCACCACCCAGGTGCCCACGACC
>LUYR01000274.1 GCA_001603335.1 Rhodospirillales bacterium Alpha_05
GTGTAGGGGCCCAGCCCCGGCAGGGCGCGCAACTCGGCCTCGGTGCGCGGGAACGCACCGCCGGGGCGGGCCACGACCGCGCGGGCGCAGGCAAGCAGGTTGCGGGCGCGGCTGTAGTAGCCGAGCCCGGCCCATGCCGCCATCACCTCGGCATCGGGCGCGGCGGCGAGGTCGGCCACCGTCGGCCAACGTTCGAGGAAGGCGCGATAATAGGGAATCACCGCCGCCACCGTGGTCTGCTGCAGCATCACCTCGGAGAGCCAGACGCCATAGGGCTCTCCGAGCGCATGGGCCTGGGGTCGCCAGGGCAGGTCGCGGTGCCCCGCGTCGTACCAGGCGAGCAGGCGGCGGCTGAGATCGACGGGATCGGGCGGGGGCGCGAGCATCGCTCCAGATGCCGCGAACGCGGACCTTCCGTCAAGTCCATGGCTTCGCGTATGCTGGCGTCATGAAAAAGCCAAGCAGCACTCCCGCCGCCGAAAAACCCCGGCCCGACGCGCCGCGGCGCAAGCGCGTCCATCCGCTCGGCCTCGCGATCGCCGCGGTGGTGCGGCCGCTGGTGGGCAAGAAGGGCTTCGTCGACGTCGACATCCTCGCGCGCTGGAGCGACATCGTCGGGCCCGAGGTCGCCGCCAACGCCCTGCCCTTGCGCATCGCCAAGCCGCGTGCCGGGTCGCACGAGGGCTCGACGCTGCACGTGCGCGTCGGCGCATCGGCCTATGCGATGATCCTGCAGCACCGCGAGCCCGAGATCTGCGCGCGGATCAACGGCTATTTCGGCTTCGAGGCGGTGACCAAGCTCAAGATCGCGCTCGGCACCCTGCCGCCGCCCAAGCCGGTGCCGCAGCCCCCACCGCCGCCGCCGCCGTTGAGCGAAGAGGACGCGGTACGAATCAGCGCCGTCGCCGACCCCGAACTGCGCGAAGTGCTGGAGCAACTCGGCCGCACCATGGCCGCGCGAAAACCCGCGCCCAAGGGGTGACAAGGCACTACCGCCGCTTTATCTCATTCCAATCTTTCCGCCCTTACAGGTTTTCCAGGAGCCGTCCTCGTGTTCGCATCGCTTCGCCGCTACGCTCTCGCCGCAGTCATGATGCTGCTGGCCCCGGCAGCCAACGCCGCCGAAACCGCCACCCTCCACGATCTGGTGATCGGCAAGCCCGACGCGCCGGTGACGATCAACGAGTACTCCTCCTACACCTGCCCGCACTGCGCGGCCTTCCACACCGAAAACCGGCCGTGGCTGATCAAGACCTTCGTCGACACCGGGCGCGCCAAGCTGGTGTTCGTCGACTACCCGCTCGACGGCCTCGCGATGGCGGCTGCGATGCTGGTGCACAGCGCCCCCGAGGACACCCGCCAGGTACTCTCCGATACCCTGTTCTCCGAGCAGCACTCCTGGGCGACGGCGCAGAACCCGCGTCAGGCCCTCGGCACCCTCGCCGGTCTCGCCGGGATGAATCCGGGCCAGGTCGACGCCGCGCTCGCCGACAAGGCGCTGTTCCAGGCGCTGCTCGACCGCCGCGCCTACGCGTTCGAAAAGCTCGGCGTCGATTCCACCCCGACTCTGATCATCAACGGCCAGAAGATCATGGCCAACGCCTCCGAGGCAGACCTCACCAAGGCGATCGAAACCGCCGAGGCCGGGCTCAAAAAGTAGTGTGAGCGCGACGCTTGCTCAGTTGGCGCATCCGGGCATAATCGCCCGATGATCCAATTCACCAAGCTGCGCCTCGCCGGTTTCAAGTCCTTCGTCGAGCCCACGGAACTCCTGGTCGAACCCGGGTTGACCGGGGTGGTCGGACCGAACGGCTGCGGCAAGTCGAACCTCGTCGAGGCGATGCGCTGGGTGATGGGCGAAACCTCGGCGAAGCAGATGCGCGGCGGCGAGATGGACGACGTGATCTTCGCCGGGAGCCGCGAGCGCCCGGCGCGCAACGTCGCCGAAGTCACGCTGACGCTGGACAACAAGAGCCGCCTCGCTCCGGCGGCGCTCAACACCGCCGACGAACTCGAAGTCAGCCGCCGCATCGACCGCGGCGGCGGCTCCACCTACCGCGTCAACGGCAAGGAAGTCCGCGCCCGCGACGTGCAGTTGCTGTTCGCCGACGCCGCCACCGGCGCGCGCTCCACCGCGATCGTCTCGCAAGGCAAGATCAGCGCCCTGATCGCCGCCGCCCCCGCCGAACGCCGCGCCCTGCTCGAAGAGGCGGCGGGGATCTCCGGCCTGCATTCCCGCCGTCACGAAGCCGAACTCCGCCTGCGCGGCGCGGAGAACAACCTCACCCGCCTCGACGACGTGCTCAACGCCCTGGTGACGCAGAAGCAGGGCCTCGACCGTCAGGCGCGCCAGGCGGCGAAGTACCGCACCCTGTCGGAGGAAATCCGCGCCCTCGACGTCGCCGTCACCCGCCGCGCCTGGGACGAAGCCGCCGTCGCCGCCACCGGAGCGCGCGAGCTGTTA
>LUYR01000275.1 GCA_001603335.1 Rhodospirillales bacterium Alpha_05
CCCCGAGATCGACGGCGACGAGCACATGATGCCGCGCGGCCGCTCCGGCTGGCGACGCTGCATCGACGAAAGCACCGGCTTCGTCGACATGGACTGCGTGCGCCGCTGGCGCGCCCAGCGCCCGCCCGAGCAACGCTACCCGTTCGTGATCGCCGCCGCCGCGTCGATGCGCCTGCCCGACGGCCTCTGGCTCAACGCCGAAACCAGCCTCGACATGCCGCCGCTCGCCTGGGGCTGGCCGCCGCTGCTCACCTTCATCCTTTCGGCGCTGCTGATCGCCCTGGTTGCGGTGTTCACCGTGCGGCGCATCACCCGGCCGCTCAATCGCCTCGCCGCCGCCGCCGAGCGCCTCGGGCGCGGCGAAGCGGTGGAAGACCTGCCCGAGACCGGGCCGGACCAGTTCCGCGCCACCACCCGCGCCTTCAACCTGATGAACAAGCGCCTGCAACGCTACGTCGCCGACCGCATGCGCTTCCTCGCCGCGGTCTCCCACGACCTGCGCACGCCGCTCACCAGCCTGCGCCTGCGCGCCGAGTTCATCGACGACGACGAAACCCGCACCCGCATGCTCTCGACCCTCGAGGAAATGAACCAGATGGTCGACGCGGTGCTCGACTTCGTCCGCGAGGACACCAAGAGCGAACCCAGCGACCGCGTCGACCTCGCCTCGCTGGTGGAGAGCGTCTGCGACGACTTCTCCGATCTCGGCCGTCCGGTCGCGCTGGAGCCGCCGCCCGACCTGCCCGACGTCGTCTGCCGCCCGCTCTCGATCAAGCGCGCGCTGCGCAACCTGATCGACAACGCGGTGAAATACGGCACCCGCGCCAAGGTCTCGGTGGAAACCGCAGGCCGCACCGTCACCATCCACGTAGACGACGACGGCCCCGGACTTTCGGAAAAGGACCTCGAACGGATTTTCGACCCGTTCGTCCGGCTCGAGGATTCGCGCAGCCGCGAGACCGGCGGCGTCGGCCTCGGCCTGTCGATCGCGCGCTCGATCGCGCAGAGCCACGGTGGGCGGATCAGCGCCACCTGCCGCAAGGAAGGCGGCCTGCGCATGTCCCTGGTCCTGCCGCTTTAGCAGAAATCGCTTGAACTCATGGGGTTGGGTTCCTTCATTGGAGGAGACCCCAACCGCATGAGGACGCCATGAACCCCGCCGACCTGCTCGACCCCGCCACCCTCGAACGCGCTGCCGCCGCGGTAATCGCGATCATCACCACCTACGGGCTCTCGGTGATCGGCGCGATCCTGATGCTGATCCTCGGCTGGATCGCGGCGTCTTGGGTCGGGCATGCGATCTGGACCAGCCTCGGCCGGGTCAAGCGCATCGACGCGATGCTGCGCGGCTTCATCTCGAGCATGGTGAAGTACTTCATCCTCGCGGTGACGGTAATCGCGGTCTTGGGCCAGTTCGGCGTGCAGACCACCAGCTTCGTCGCGGTGATGGGCGCGGCAGGCCTCGCCATCGGCCTGGCGCTGCAAGGCACCCTCTCCAACCTCGCGGGCGGGGTAATGCTGCTGATCTTCCGGCCGTTCAAGGTCGGCGACTTCATCAACGGCGGCGGCCACATGGGCACGGTGAAGGCGCTCACCCTGTTCACCACCGAGCTCGCCACACCCGACAACGTGATGCTGATCGTCCCCAACAGCGACCTCTGGGGCCACGCGATCACCAACTTCAGCGTCAACACCACCCGCCGCTTCGACATCGCCATCGGGGTTTCCTACTCCGACGACCTCGAAAAGGCGCTTCAGGTGATGCGCGACGTCTGCGACGCCGAGCCGCGGGTGCTGAAGGACCCGGCGGCCTACATCTACGTCGACAAGCTCGGCGACAACTCGGTCGACCTGGTCGCGCGGGTGTGGAGTTTGTCGAGCGACTTCTGGGTGCTGCGCTCCGACCTCACCCGCGACCTGAAGCTTGCCTTCGACAAGAACGGCCTCTCCATCCCCTTCCCGCAGCGCGACCTGCACGTCTTCATCGACAACAAGGCGGCGATCCCCGAAGAAGTCCTCGGCGCGCTCAAGGGCGCCGAGCCCCGCGACGCCTCCTGACGAATACGAAAACGCCGCCGGGGATTTCCGGCGGCGTTTTCGTCTCATCGCAAGGCGGGATCAGATCGCGAGGGGCTTGATCCGGCGGTAGATCGAGCGCGACACGTAGTCCTTGTCCGGGCCGCACACCGTGTAGGTGACGTCGAACTCGTCCTCGTCGTTGAAGCAGAACATCGCCTTGTAGGTGTCTTTGAGGCAGTAGTGGGTGTCGCCCGAGCACAGCGGCCAGTCGGCCTCGGGGTCGGAAGGAAAGAGGATGTCGACGAAGTGGTTGCCGTGGTTCGGGCCGTCGGCGAACAGCACTTCGATGCGGTCCTCGTGCAGCAGGTAGGTCTGGGCGCGTTCGCCCATCATCGTCGTGCCGTCGTTGAGCACCAGCGTGCCCTCTTCGCAGTAGTCGAGGGTGGCGGCGTCGGCGCGGACGAAGGTTGCGGTGCCCTGGAAGTGGCCCTTCGGCGTGATTTCGCGGTCGATCACCCAGGTGCCGATCAGCAGGTCGAAGACCCGGTCGGCGAGCGGCGGACGCTCCGCCGCGCTCGCGGCGCCCGAGGGGGCCTGGGTTTGCAAAGTGGCTTTCGTCATGAATTCGTATCCAACAAGGGGGCGGGGGTCGAGAGCATCATCGTCCTCGCGAGTTGTGGCCGGGCATGCGGCCCGACCAGCCGGAAGTTCGAGGCAACCAAGGGGCCTTCCTGAAGGTAGGCAGCGACGTCGGCGACCTCCGGCCCCTCCGGAAACACACCGATTTCGCGCGCGAAGCCATCGGCCAGTCGCACGTAGTCCCCATGCGGGAACTGCGGGCGCGGCCGACGATTGCGGATTGCACGCTCTATGTCGACACCCTTCTTCATCTCTGCAAGGGTGGGCGACGGGATTTCTCCGGCGGCGATTCCGGCCACCCAGCGCCCCTGCAATTCCATGATCGGGAAGTAGGGACCGCGGTAATAGCCGACGAACGCGAGGCCCGGCAGCTTCGGGTGAAACACCTGATGATGGAGCAGAACCGGCTGGAGCTGGTCGCGCGGTTCGTACTCGATGGTATCGAGAATCTCCTGGCTCAGGAACGGCAGCGACGACGAATAGCCGGTGCACATCACCACCGCGTCGAGATCGGCGCGTGTGCCGTCGGAATAGATCACCCCACGGTCGTCGAAGGCGAACGCCTTCGAGCGCTTCACCTTGATCCGCCCCTCGCCCACGAGGCTGAGAAAATCGTCGGAGGTCACCACCGTCATCGCCGCGGTGTTGATGTTGTCGAAGGCGAGATCGGGGCAGGCCTCGCCGGGGTCGCCGCCCAATTCGCGCAGGTAGGCGCGCGGCCGCGTCATCAGCGGGTTTCCGGGCTCGCGGGTGTAGAACACCAGATCGGCGGGGAACAGCGGCGCCTCGGGCCAGGGCTTGACCCAGCGCGGCACGAACCACATCGGATTGCGCAGGCCGACGGTCACCTCGTCGGCGAAGTCGACGATCTGCCCGGCGATCTCGGTGCCGGAGAACGCCGCGCCGACGATCAATACCTTCTTACCGGCGAAGTTCTCGCGGTTGACCTCTTCGGAATAGCAGTCGGCGGCGTGGTAGATCTTGCCCTGGAAGCTCGGCAGGCCGTCGAAATCGGGCACGAACGGGCGCGAGAACACCCCGGTCGCGACCACCACCCAGTCGAAGGCGCGGGTTTCGCGCAGGCCTTCGTGGACGGTGGTGACGTTCCACTTGTGCGGTCCGGCGGCCTCGACCCGCTCAACCGTGGTCGACAGGCGCAGGTAGCGTTGCAGGCGAAACTCCTCGACGTAGCCGCGCAGGTAGTCGATCACCGTGCGCCGCATCGGGAAGACGTCGGCGCGCTGCGGCCAGGAATAGTCGGAAAAGGTGCAACTGAATTTGGAGAGATTGGTGCGGGCGTAGGACGACCACGCCCCCCGCCCCGGCGCCCCCCACATCCCGCCGATGTCGGGCGCGCTGTCGAACACCACCGGTTCGATACCGGCTTCGACGAGAGATTTGGTGGCGGCGAGTCCGCTCGGGCCGGTCCCGATCACTGCAACTGTCGGCATGAAATACTCTCACTCACAAAAACTGACCAGACTTACGGGCTCGAACACCGTCAGGTTGTGACAATGATACCCTGACTTTCGTGATAAAGCGTACCGATTTCAAGCTCAGTAGGGATAACTCAAGTGAAACGCGCCGAGATCCATCGAAATTAATAGTAAATCGCGGAGAACGTGCATTTCAGCATTGACGCAGCGGCGGGCTCCGGCGCTTAGAATGCGGTTCGGAAACCCGTGGAGATCCCAATGACCTGGACCCTGCGCCCGGCCGAGACCGGCGACGAAGATGCGGTGGTCGCGCTCTGGCGCGATTGCGGATTGGTAATCCCCGCCAACGACCCGGCCGGCGACTTCCGCCGCGCGCGTGGGCGAATCGGCTCGGAGATCTTCGTCGCGGATGCGGACGGCGCGATCGTCGGCAGCGCGATGATCGGCCACGACGGCCATCGCGGCTGGGTCTACTACCTCGCCACCACGCCGTCCTGGCGCGGCCAGGGCGTCGCCCGCAGCCTGATCGCCCACGCCGAGGCGTGGATGATCGAACGCGACATCCCGAAGCTGCATTTGCTGGTGCGCCACACCAACACCGGCGTGATCGGCTTCTACGAAACCCAGGGGTTCAAGGTCCACCCGGTGGCGATGCTGCAAAAGGTGCTGCTGCCGGCCTCAGCCGAGTAGGCGCGCCGCCAGCGCCGCATCGAGGTCCTCGACGTCGGCGAGGGCCTGCACGCCCTCCACCTGGGGCGGATCGCAAAGGCCGAGCACGGTCTTGCCGAAGCGCAGGCCGAGCGCGACCTCGGACAACGTGCCGTAGCTGTCGCCGACGACGATCAGCACCGCCGCCGCGCAGGCGATGATCGCGTTGCGCGCTTCGCCGATGCCGGTGGCGATCGGCACGCTGATGTAGGGGTTGGCGAAGTCGGGGTCGGGCTCGGGCAGCAGGCCGATGGTCAAGCCGCCCACCCCCGCCGCGCCCTTCGCCGCCGCGCGCATCACGCCGCCGCGACCGCCGCAGAGCACGGTGAAGCCCCACTCGCCGAGCTTCCGCCCCACCGCCTCGGCGACACGGTTGCGGGCGTCGTCCTCCTCGCGCGGCCCGATCACCCCGATCGGCGCGCGCAACGGATGGCCGCTCTGGCCTTGCAGCCATTTCAGCGCCGCGCCCGGGTCGAGCGGGATCGCTCCGGGGGCTTCGGGAGTGGTGAGGGCGTTGGCAACCGGATCAAGCGCGTACATCGTCATCCTCCGACCGCGCGGCGGCGATCTCCGCGACCGCCATGATCATCGAACACACCGCGAGAAGCAAAACCGAAACCGCCGAGGCGAGCGGGAAATCCGCGCCTGCGTCGGCGATCAAGCTGTAGAGGCGCAGCGGCAGAATGTTGAGCTGGGTGCCGACCAGGGCGAGCGCGGTGCCATAGGCCCCCACCGCCACCGCCGCGACGAGGCAGAACGCGGCGAGGAAGGTGGGCGCGACCTGCGGCAGAACGATCTCCAGCCACGCCCGCCAGCGCGGCGCGCCCAGGCTCTCCGCCGCCTGCATCTGGCGGCTGTCGAAGTTGAGGAACACCGGCAGCAACATCAGCACGACGCGCGGAATGAGATAGTAGGAATAGGCGAGCACCAGCCCGACCGGCCCGTAGAACGCCCCGGCGATCACCGCCGGGTCGCCGCCGAGCTTTTCCAGCAGCAGGGTGACGAACCCGGCGCGCCCAAGCAGCAGGATGAAACCGTAGGCGACGATCAGGCCGGAGAAGGTGAGCGGCAGCGCGATCAGCACCTGCAACGCCGAGCGCAGGCGCGGCGACAACCGCGCCAGGTGCGCCGCGACGCCGATGCCCACCACCAGCGACAACGCCGCCGCCCGCGCCCCGAGCCACAGCGACGCGACGAGCGCGTCCCAAAACTCGGAGGCGGCGAACAGGCGCACGAAGGCGTTGGTCTTGGTCGCCTCGACGAACACCGTCGCAAGCGGCATCAGGAAAAATGCCGCCAGCACCCCGACCCCGGGCAAGGCGAGCCAGAGGAGCTTGGTGTTCCGGGGTGCGGGCGAACTCATGATCGCGTCCTCACTTGCCCAACGCGGCCTTGGCCCAGCCGGNNCGCCGCCGCGGCCGTGACGTCGAGCGGCTTCACCTGCGGCGCGGCGGGGAGGCGCTTGGCGATGTCCTCGGGCAGCGCCACACCCGGCACCGACGGCCGGACGAAGCCCTTGGCGAAGGTGGTCTGACCCTCCTCGGTCATGATGTAGTTGAGCCAGAGCTTGCCCGCGCTGGGGTTCGGCCCGTTCTTCACCAGGCTGATCGCGTAGGGCGCGGCAGCCGAGGCTTCCTTGGGGATGATCACCTCGACCGCGTCGCCGAGGCCGTCGGTGTACTTGGCTTTCAGGCCGTCGTTCTCGTAGGCGATCCAGATCGGGATCTCGCCCTTGACGAACTTGGCGTAGGGCGTGGTGCCCTCGACGCGCAGCACGTTCCCGGCCTTGTGCAGCTTGCCCATGTAGTCGATACCGGGCTGGACGTTGTCCATCGTGCCGCCCGCGCCGAAGTTGGCGGCGAGCACCGTCACCTGGCCGACGCCCGCGCTGCGCGGGTCGAGGTAGACCACGGTGTTCTTGTATTCGGGCTTGAGGAGATCGGCCCAGCTCTTCGGCGGATTCTTCACCAGCTTGGTGTTGACGACGAAGGCGATGGTGAGGGAGTGGATGGTGAACCATTTGCCCTGCGGGTCGCGCCAGACGTCGGGGAGCTTGGCGAAGTTGACGGGCTCGAACTGGGCGACCACGTCCTTTTGCACCGCGTCGATCGCCGAGGCGGCGAAGTAGTAGGCAGTGTCCGCCTGCGGGCGATTGCGCGCCTTGTCGAGCGCCACCACCGTCGCCGCCGAGCCGAGGTCGTTGTAGGTCATTTCGACGCCGGGGTAGCGCTTCTTGAAGTTCTTGAACTGCTCGCCCCAGTTGGCCCAGGTCGGCCCGGTGTCGAAGGAGACCACCAGCCCCTCCTTCTCCGCCGCCTTGTAGAGGTCGGCCTCGCCCGGATAGAGCTCGGGGCCCTCGAACGCTTGGGCGGTGGCCGAAAGGGCGACCAGCGCGCACGCGGCGATCAACAGACGTTTCATGGTTTCCTCCCGTGTTGGGACGCGATTGACACACCCACTCACGCCTCGGGCGGCAACACCCGCACCGCATGAGGCGAAATCCGCACGCCGGCGATCGGCGCGTGGGAACTGGTCTCGCCGAGAATCACCCCGCCCGGCACCGCGAGGTCGAAGCGCCGGAGCGATCCGAGGAAGCGGTCGCGGGTGACCTGGCCGTAGAGATCGAGCGCACCCGGCTGCGGCGGCGCATCCGCCTGGGCGAGGATATCCATCGCCTCGGGGCGCACCAATGCCGTCACCGCGCTGCCGGGTGGCGGCAGCGGGTCGTCGCTGAAAAGCGGCCCGAAGTCGGTCTCGATCGCGCCGCTCGCGCCGACCTTGGCGGCGAACAGGTTGGCGTGGCCGACGAACCCGGCGACGAAGCGGTTGACCGGACGGTCGTAGAGCTCGCGCGGCGGCGCGAGCTGGAGCAGGCGCCCGGCGTTCATCACCGCGACGGTGTCGGCGATCGACAGCGCCTCCTCCTGGTCGTGGGTGACGTGAAGGGTGGCGATGCCGTGCTCGCGCTGCACCGCGCGGATCTCGTCGCGCATCGCGGCGCGGTGAGCGGCGTCGAGGGCGGAGAGCGGTTCGTCGAGAAGCAACGCGCGGGGTCGGAAGACCAGGGCACGCGCGAGCGCGACGCGCTGCTGCTGGCCACCCGAAAGCTGCGACGGCTTGCGGTCGGCGAAGCCGGAAAGGTGCGAGCGCTCCAAGGCCTCGGCC
>LUYR01000276.1 GCA_001603335.1 Rhodospirillales bacterium Alpha_05
GGGGCCCCGCCTCGTGCCCGGCCTGCCGCTGCTGCTCGTCGTCGCCGCCGTGCTGGTGGACGCGGACAATCGCGTCCTCCTCGCGCAGCGACCGCAAGGCAAGTCGATGGCCGGCCTCTGGGAATTCCCCGGCGGCAAGGTCGGCGACGGCGAGCCGCCCGAACTCGCGCTGATCCGCGAACTCAAGGAAGAGCTCGGCATCGACACCCGGCCCGCCTGCCTGCTGCCGCTCAGCTTCGCCTCGCACGCCTACAAGACCTTCCACCTCTTGATGCCCACCTTCCTCATCCGCACCTGGGACGGCTTCCCGCGCGGGCTCGAAGGCCAGGGCCTCGCCTGGGTCAAGCCCAGCCGTCTCGGCGACTACCCCATGCCCCCCGCCGACCTGCCGCTGATCGCGGCGATCCGCGACGCACTTTAAGGAGAAAACCCCGTGTCCGCCCCCGCCCAACCCACCGCCTGCGTCATCATCATCGGCAACGAAATCCTCTCCGGGCGGACCAAGGACGAAAACCTCCCCTACCTCGCCAAGCGCCTCGGCCAGCTCGGCATCCCGGTCAAGGAGGCCCTGGTGATCCCCGACGTCGAAACCCGGATCATCGACGCGGTCAACGACGCCCGCTCCCGCTTCACCTACGTCTTCACCACCGGCGGCATCGGCCCAACCCACGACGACATCACCGCCGCGTCGGTCGCCACCGCCTTCGGCCTCAACGTCGAGGTCCACCCCGAAGCCAAGCGCATCCTCGAACACTACTACGGCGAAACCGCCAACCCGGCGCGCATGCGCATGGCGATGGTGCCCCACGGCGCCGAACTCATCGCCAACCCGGTGAGCGCCGCCCCCGGCTTCCGCCTCGGCAACGTCCACGTCCTCGCGGGCGTGCCGCGCATCATGCAGGCGATGTTCGAAGGCCTCGCCCATACCTTGAGCGGCGGCGATCCGGTCCTCTCCCGCGCGGTCTCGGCGGAAGCCCGCGAAGGCGACATCGCCGAAGCCCTCGAAGCGATCCAGGCCGAACACCCCAACGTCGATATCGGCAGCTACCCCTTCGGCCTCGGCGAACGCATCGGCGTCTGCATCGTCGGCCGCTCCACCAACCGCGCCGACCTCGATACCGCGATGGACAAAGTCTCCCGCATCTTCCAAGCCCTCGGCCTCGACCCGAGCGAGTCCGACCCCGCCGCGACGAACTGAGCGGCTAAAAAGTAAGAAGGCTTAAGAGGAAACCTCGCGGGCTCTGCCCGCACCCGCGAAGGGGCTCGCCCCTTCGATCCCACGAGGAGGAGGACGCGATGGCCTGGCTCGAAATCGCGAAAGATATCGCCGTCTGCCTCGCTGCAACAATTGGAGCTGTTGCCGCCATACTTGGACTCAACACTTGGAAAAGACAGAACAAAGGCCAACTCAACCAAGACCTATCCAGAAGGATTCTCGTAGGCTTGTTCAAGTATCGAGATTCTGTGTATGGGGTTCGGTACCCGGCCATGTGGTCGCATGAAATGCCAATCCCGCCAGATGATGAGTCGAAATCCATGAACCCTGACCAAATTCGGTTTTATGGAGTCGCAAAGGCGTACCAAGGCCGGTGGGATAAGGTTTCCGCGCAACGCGCCTCCCTTTATGCAGACCTGATTGAAGCCGAAGCAATTTGGGGGGAGAGGCTGAGGGAACTATTTAAGGTCTTATTTTCACTCGAACATGAACTTTTCATGAGCATAAAAATTTACCTAGAAACAACCAATCCTGACACACCAGAATTGAGAAGAAGCGCTCTAACGGAAATTATCCGGTCCCACCGGGATATTATGTATGACGGCCTCAGCGATAACGGAGACGACTACAAAAATGATTTCACGAATGGCGTAAGGGAAATTGAGAAATATCTAAAACCAAAATTTATATTCTAATCGAAATAGCATTCCCCCAGAACGTCTAACAGCAAACTTATGGGATGCAAGGGACCGAGTCCCTTGCCGGGTCTGGGCGGAGCCCAGCCTTAACCTCTTAAGCCTTACCCCTTCAAACCAGCGTATGCCCCGCCGCGGCGAGCAAGTGTTCGGCGCGGGCGATGTCCGCTTCCTGGAGCAGGAGGTGGTCGGTGTCGAAGGTGGAGACGACGAAGACGCCGATGCCGTTGCGGGAGAGGGGTTCGATGACCGCGAGGAGGATTCCGGCCTGGTCGAAGGCGAACGGACCTTGGAACTTGAGGCAGCGCCAGCCGGTGTCGCGGCGGACGTCTTCCGGGATGCGCGCGGCAAGGCAGACGATCGAGAGTTCGTCGTCGGAGCGGGTGATGCTGACGTAACCGGGGCCATCGGCCCAGGCGGGGATCGGCGTATCGGGCGCGAGGCGCGCGATGCCGTAGACGCCGTCGAGGCGCTTGAGTGCGATGTGTTTTTCCATTGCCTCAGCAAAACGCCAAATCGCGGCGGTTGCAAGCGCCGACCAGAACTTTCGGACGGCGCACCGGGCCGGTATAGTGGGCGATCGGACCCTGGAAAGCAGGAGGCGAACGTGGCTGAGAGACCAGCGAACCCCAGCGAGAAAGACAAGATGCTGGCGGGCGAGCTTTACATGGCGAGCGATCCGGAGCTGAAGGCCGGGCACCTGCATGCACAGGCGGTGCTTGCGCGGTTCAACGCGACGGCGGCGACCGAGAGCGCCCTGCGGCGGGAGATCCTCGCGGGTCTGTTCGCGCATCTCGGCGCGGACGTGGTGGTCAAGCCGACGTTTCGCTGCGACTACGGCTACAACATCTCGATCGGCGCGCGCAGCTTCCTCAATTTCGACGCGGTGCTGCTCGACTGTAACCGGATCACCATCGGCGAAGAGGTGCAGATCGCGCCCGGCGTCCACATCTACACCGCCACCCACCCCCTCGACGCCGCGACCCGGCGCTCGGGCGCGGAATTCGCGCTGCCGGTGACGATCGGCGACGGCGTCTGGCTGGGCGGCGGGGTGATCGTCTGCCCCGGCGTGACCATCGGCGAGAACACCGTGGTCGGCGCCGGGAGCGTGGTGGCGCGGGATCTGCCCGCGAACTGTCTCGCGGTGGGAAACCCGTGCCGCGTCGTCCGGACCCTCGACCCGCAAGGCTGCCGGGAAGCGTTGGTTCAGGCGCGGTCGCGCGGGTAGACGGGTTCGCACGCCTGGGATCCGGCGGGAAGGGTCAGGCGCTGATCATCACGCGGTTGCGCCCGGACTGCTTGGCGGAATACATCGCCTGATCCGCTTCGTTGAGCACGCCGTCGAAGCCGATGCTCCGGCCATCCAGTTGGGTCATCCCGATCGAGACGGTGAGGCGCACCGGCCCGCCCTTCGGCGCGGCGATCTCGGTTTCCGCCACCGCGGCGCAGATCCGGCGCGCGACCTCGGCGGCCTCGGCCTTGCCGGTTTCGACCAGGGCCACCGCGAATTCCTCGCCGCCGAGCCGACCGAAGATATCGGTACTACGCAGGGTTTCGCCGATCACCCGCGCGACTCCCTGGAGCGCGACGTCGCCGGTGCTGTGGCCCCGGGTGTCGTTGATCGTCTTGAAGTGGTCGATATCGATCATCAGGAGGGTGAACGGCCGGTGATAGCGCCGTGCCCGTTCGAGTTCGCGTTCGGCGAGTTCGACGAAGTGGCGGCGGTTGAACACCCCGGTGAGGTCGTCGGTGCGGGCCTGGGCCTCGATCTGCTCCTTGAGTTTTTGCTCGAGCACCAGCTTTTCCTGGATCAGCAGGAACCCGAGCATGGACTCTTGCGCGTCGCGCCGCAGCTGGCTGCCGCGCCCGTGCAGCATCACCGCGAACAGGCCGCCGATCACCAGACCGTCGACGATCAGGAGCTTCAGGCCGTCGAGATTTTCCTTCTTGTCGGTGAGAACGCCGTTGTTGGTGAGCCAGAACATCACGTTGGTCGCGGCGATCGCGATGAAGAACAGTTGCAGGAGACGGCGGCTCGGCGCCTGCTCCTTGCGCAGGGTGAAGGCGATGACGACGAAGTAGGCCCAGCTCAGCTTGATCACCAGGGCGTTGATGATGATCGCGGTGTTGCCGTATCCCAGCGCCACTGCCGCAAGCTCCAGCGGGATCGCGCACAGCACCAGGGTGAACCCGTGCATCAGCCACCGTGGCGGCGCGTAGGGCTTGAAGAGTTCCCGGCTGAACAGCAGCGGCGTGACCGCGATGCCGAAATAGAGAACGGTGAACGACCAATCGACGACGAAGGGCCACGCCGCCGCCGCCGACAGCGGCGCGAGATACCCGGTCGCCGCGATGCCGAACAGGGTGTAGACGGCCTGATGGAGCGCGAACAGGGCGAAGATCGGCTGGCGGTCGAGGAGGTAGCCTTGCAACGCCCAGAGCAGCAACGCGCCCATCGCGGTGACGAAGAACACCATCATCAGGTCGCGGGCGTCGTCCTTGGCTTCGGCCTCCTGCGGCACCAGGGCCTTCAGGTTCATCTGCGAATAGCCGCGGGTCGCGAGGCGCAGGTAATAGGTCGATTCCGGCGCGGTCGGGGTGACGACGAAGCCGAGCGAGGCGCGTTTGCGATCGCGCTCGGCGTAGGGGTGGCGATTGCCGGTGGCGCGGGTCGACCAGTCCCGCGGGTCGCCCGGACCGGCTTCGAACAGGCGGATCTCGTTGATGTAGGTGGGCACGATGAACAGCACCACGCTGCCGCCCTCGGCGGGTGCGCGCACCTGGATCCGCAGCCAGTAGGTGGAGTTGGTGACGCCTCGGAACAGCGTCGCGCCTTCGATCGGCGTGAACGTGCGCTCCGCCGCGTCGGCGATCGAAAGCGCACCCGACGGATCGTCGAGGACCGCGCGGGAAACGATCAGGTCCTCGGCGACCGCCGGAGCGGAGAAGACGAGGCCGACAAGCAGCGCCAGGACCCCGAGCAACCGAAGCCTCGTCGGCGGCGCCTTATGTCCCATGTCCGCCCCCCGCATCGAAGGTTTGTCGTCTCCGGAGGTATAGCCGAAACTACGGTGCGGGTCACGAGTTGGCTGGAGCCGCGAGATCCGGGGGCGAGGCAACCGCACCCGGGGTCAGACTGCGTTCGTAGACGCGGTAGGTTTTGTAGGGCGCGCCGCAGACGGTTTCGGCGATGGCGCGCATCGGCTCGTTGGTTTCCAGCACCCAGGAGAATTCGAGGGTGCGGATTCCGGCAGCCTGGACACCCTCGAACGCCTTGGCGATCAGGTGGAAGGGCAGCAGCCCGCCGAGCATGGTCTTGTTGAAGCGGCTTTGCGCGCCCATCAGCAGCACCCGCGCCGAGGTCAGGCCGCGCCCCTTGACCCGCCAGAGCAACTTCGCCCAGCCGAAGGGGAGCAGCCGCCCGTCGAGGTCGCCGATCGCCTCGTTGAGGTTGGGCAGGCAGACGATGAAGGCGGCGGGCACGCCGTCGACTTCGGCGAACCACACCAGCCGCCGGTCGATCAACGGCCGGAGCTGGCGCGCCATCAGTTCGATCTCCGCCGCGTCGAAGGGGAGGAAGCCCCAATTGTCGGCCCAGGCGTCGTTGAAGATGTCGACCATGCGCCGGACCTCGTCCTTGTATTCCGACCACTTGATCGTGCGCAGGGTGACGTTGCCCGAGAGCGGCCGCGCGAGGATGCGCTTCATGCTGCGCGGCACCTCGGCGGTTTCGATCGCATAGGCGAGGAGGTCGCGTGCCTTGGCGTAGCCCAGGCGTTCGAGGTGCGCGGCAATGTACCGCGGGTCGTGGGGCATCATCAGCATCGGCGGGGTGTCGAAACCGTCGACCAGGAGCCCGAGCTCCTCGTTGATCGAGAGGCTCATCGGCCCGACGCACTGGCGCATCCCCCGCGCCCGCAGCCAGTCCTCGGCGGTGGCGACGAGGGCGTCGACCACCGCGCCGTCGTCGATCGCCGCCAGCAGGCCGAAGTGGCCGACGCCGGGGTTGCGC
>LUYR01000277.1 GCA_001603335.1 Rhodospirillales bacterium Alpha_05
GACTCGACCACCCCGACCCGCACCGGCTTGGCCGCCTCGGTCTTGGCGCTCGGCTGCGCGGGTTCGCGCGCGTGCGGCGCGATCAGGCCGGAGCCGACCCACACCGTGCACACCGCGACGAGTCCGATCGCGGCCCAAGTCGACCCTCGCAAACCCATGGTCTTCCCCCAACTCAAGGTGGCATGGTGCAGGATACCCCGCCTCAGCCGAGGCTCCAAGCCTTGCGAAATCAGGAAAAACGCGGGGCCCTTACCGGGAACAGTTGACCAAATCCCGGCCCTCCGTAAAAGTGGGTGTCGTTCCCGAATGCCGTCGCGGGAGAGAGCGGGCGCAAGCCCGCCGCCGAAGGAGCAACCGCCCCCGGAAACTCTCAGGCACCCAGAACCGCGTCGGTCAGGGGAACCTCTGGAAAGCAGGCGTGTCCGCTCGCGGGCGCGCCTCACCGAAGATGTAAGCCTTCGTGCGTGGTTGATCCCTCGTCCTCAGGCGAATCTTTCAGGTTCCGAAGACAGAGGGGGGCCGTTGGACCAGGTTTTGGTCCGTGGCCGATTCGCGACCGTCGATGGCGGGCGCGACACCTCTGAAAGGGAACCGATGGGCGATCCGACCCCCGAAAACCTCCTGACCACGCCGCTCGATGCGCTGCATCGCGAGCTTGGCGCGCGCATGGTGCCCTTCGCGGGGTACGCGATGCCGGTGCAGTACTCCGGCATCCTCCACGAACACGCGCAGGCGCGCACCCACGCCGCGCTGTTCGACGTCTCCCATATGGGCCAGGCGGAAGTCCGCCACCCCGACGGCGTCGAAGCCGCCGCCCGCGCCTTCGAGGCGTTGGTGCCGGGCGACCTGCTGGCGCTGAAGCCGGGGCAGATCCGCTACACCCTGTTCACCAACGACCAGGGCGGAATCCTCGACGACCTGATGGTCACCAACGCGGGCGACCATCTCTACGTCGTCGTCAACGCGGGCTGCAAGGTCGAGGACTTCAAGCACATGCACGCCGGTCTGGCGGGCTGCACCGTGACCGAACGGCCCGACCTCGCGCTGCTCGCGTTGCAGGGGCCGGAAGCCGCCAAGGTTCTGGCGCGTCTCTGCCCCGAGGCCGCGACGATGGCGTTCATGACCGCCCGCGCGCTCGACGTTGCCGGGTTCGAGGTGTGGGCGTCGCGCTCGGGCTACACCGGCGAGGACGGCTACGAAATCTCGGTGCCGGGCGACCGCGCCGAGGCCTTCGCCCGCCGCCTGCTGGAAGAGCCGGAGGTCGAGTTCTCGGGCCTCGGCGCGCGCGACAGCCTGCGCCTCGAAGCGGGCTTGTGCCTCTACGGCTCCGACATCGACACCGCGACCACGCCGGTCGAGGCCGATCTCAAGTGGACGATCGGCAAGCGCCGCCGCACCGAGGCGGGCTTCCCCGGTGCGGAAATCGTCTTGAATCAACTGACCGAAGGAACCGCGCGCCGCCGCGTCGGTTTGCGTCTCGATGGGCGTCAGCCCGCCCGCGCGCACACCGACATCGTCGACGACGCGGGCAACAAGATCGGAGAAGTGACCTCGGGCGGCTTCGGCCCGACGGTCGAAGCAGCCATCGCCATGGGGTACATCGACGCCGCCCACGCCGCACCCGGCACGCGCGTCGCCTGCTCCGTGCGGGGCAAGGCCTTGACGGCCGAGGTGGTGACGATGCCGTTTGCGCCGCACCGTTATTTCAAGGGACAGGCTTAAAGCCAGAGGGGATCAAGAACATGGCAAAGATTTATTTCTCCGAAGAACACGAGTGGATCTCGGTCGAGGGCGGCGTCGGCACGGTGGGGATCACCGAATTCGCGCAGGAGCAGTTGGGCGACGTGGTGTTCGTCGAGCTGCCGGAAGTCGGTGCGACGATCGACAAGGGCGACGACGTCGCGGTGGTCGAATCGGTGAAGGCGGCGAGCGAAGTCTATTCGCCGGTTTCGGGTGAGGTGGTCGAGATCAACGAAGAGCTCGCCGACGCACCCGGCCTGGTCAACCAGCATGCCGAGGGCGACGGCTGGTTCTACAAGGTCGACCTCTCCGACGACAGCGAACTCGACGACCTGATGACCCGCGCGGAATACGACGCCTTCGTCGAAGGCCTCGAATAATGCGCTATCTGCCGTTGAGCGCCGACGACCGCCGCGACATGCTGGCGGCGATCGGCGCGGGCTCGGTCGAGGACCTGTTCGTCGACGTGCCGCAGGAGGTGCGCGACGCCGCGGTCTTCGACCTGCCCGACCACCAGGGCGAACTCGCGATCGAGCGCGCCTTCACGCGCTTCGCGATGCAGAACCTTTCGCCCGGCTGCGCGCCGTCGTTCCTCGGCGCGGGGGCGTATCGCCACCACATCCCGGCGGCGGTGGACGCGTTGATCCAGCGCGGCGAGTTCCTCACCAGCTATACTCCCTATCAGCCGGAAATCTCGCAGGGCACGCTCCAGGCGCTGTTCGAGTTCCAAACCCAGGTGTGCCTGCTCACCGGCATGGAGGTGGCCAACGCCTCGATGTACGACGCCGCCACCGGCTGTGCCGAAGCGGCGCTGATGGCGGCGCGGGTGACGCGGCGCAAGGCGGTGCTGATCTCGGGCGGCGTGCATCCTCACTACGCCGAGGTGATCGAGACCCAGTTGGGCTTCACCGACATCGCCTGCGACCGCCTCGACCCCGACCCGGTCGGGATCGAGGACCTGATCGGCCGCGTCGACCAGCATCACGCCTGCGTCGTCGTGCAGACCCCGAACTTCTTCGGGCGGTTTGCCGACTACACCGCGCTCGCCGCCGAGTGCCGCGCCGTCGGCGCGCTGTTGGTGATCGCGGTCTCCGAGCCGGTGTCCCTGGGCGCGCTCAAGCCTCCGGGGGAAATGGGCGCCGACATCGTCGTCGTCGACGGCTCCTCGCTCGGCATGCCGCTCTCCTTCGGCGGTCCGGGCGTCGGCCTGTTCGCCACCCGCGAGAAGTACGTCCGCAACATGCCCGGCCGCCTCGTCGGCGAGACCGTGGACGTGGACGGCCATCGCGGCTGGGTGCTCACCCTCTCCACCCGCGAGCAGCACATCCGCCGCGAGAAGGCGACCTCGAACATCTGCACCAACTCCGGCCTCTGCGCGCTGGCGTTCTCGATCCACGTCGCGATGCTGGGCGAGACCGGCTACACCGGCCTGGCCGAGGTCAACCACAAGACCGCGGTGCAGCTGGCGAAGCGGGTCGCGACGGTGCCGGGAGTGAAGGTGCATGCCGCCGCGTTCTTCAACGAGTTCGCGGTGATGCTGCCGAAACCGGCGGCGGAGGTGGTCGAGGCCTTGGCGAAAAAGGGCATCCTCGGCGGCGTGCCGGTGTCGCGCTTCTACCCGAGCTACCCCGAGATGGAAAACCTGTTGCTGCTGGCGGCGACCGAAACCAACAGCGCCGAGGACATCGAAGCCTTGGTCGCGGCGCTGACGGAGGTTCTGCGATGAACGAGATCCATGTGGCCGCCTCCGCGCCGGTCGGCACCGTCACCGGCAACCGTGGCCTGATCGTCGAGGAGCCGTTGATCTTCGAGCAGGGCACCGACACCGGCTCGGGCGTCGACCTGCCCGAACCCTTCGACGTGCCCGACCGCCTCGGCGACTTCCGCCGCACCGGCCCGATCGGTCTGCCGGGCTTGGCCGAGCCCCAGGTGGTGCGGCACTACACCCGCCTGTCGCAGAAGAACTACTCCATCGACGCCGGGTTCTATCCCCTCGGCTCGTGCACGATGAAGTACAACCCGCGCCTCAACGAGAAGATCGCGCGCACGCCGGGCCTGGGCGATTTGCATCCGTTCCAGCCGGTTTCGACCGCGCAGGGCGCGCTCGCGGTGATCCATACCCTCGCCGGCTGGCTGATGGAGCTCACCGGCATGGCCGGGGTGGCGATGTCGCCCGCCGCCGGGGCGCACGGCGAGCTCTGCGGCGTGATGGCGATCCGCGCCGCGCAGGAGGCCAAGGGCAACCCGCGCAAGGTGATCCTGGTGCCGGAATCGGCGCACGGCACCAATCCCGCCACCGCCGCGCTCTGCGGCTATTCGGTGGTGGCGATTCCGGCGACCGCCGAGGGCCGCGTCGACATCGCCGCGCTCAAGGCCAAGCTCAACGACGACGTCGCGGGGATCATGCTCACCAACCCCAACACCTGCGGCCTGTTCGAGCGCGACGTGCGCGAGATCGCCGAGCTGGTGCACGGGGCGGGGGCGTTCTTCTACATGGACGGCGCCAACTTCAACGCGATCATCGGCCGGGTGAAGGTCGCCGACCTCGGCGTCGACGCGATGCACATCAACCTGCACAAGACCTTCTCGACGCCGCACGGCGGCGGCGGGCCGGGTGCGGGGCCGACGGTGTTCTCGGAGGCTCTGGCGAAGTTCGCACCTCTGCCGTTCGTGAAAAAGTCGGGCGAAACCTTCGAACTGGTGGAAACCCGCGCCCAGGCCGGGGCGGACGCCCAGCCGTTCGGCCGGATGAAAGGCTTCCACGGCCAGTTCGGGGTGATGCTGCGCGCGCTCAGCTACGCCATGGCGCTCGGCAAGGACGGCCTTAAGCAGGCTTCCGGCGACGCGGTGCTCAACGCCAACTACATCCTGGCGCGGCTGAAAGACACCCTCTCCGCGCCGTTCGAGGGGCCGTGCATGCACGAGGCGCTGTTCGACGACGGCTTCCTGAAAGACACCGGCGTGACCACCCTCGACATGGCTAAGGCGTTGATCGACGAGGGGTATCATCCGATGACGATGTACTTCCCGCTGGTGGTGCACGGCGCGCTCCTGATCGAGCCGACCGAAACCGAGAGCAAGCAGACCCTCGATCTGTTCATCGAGACGATGCAGGCGCTCGCCGCCAAGGCGAAGTCGGGCGACTCGGAATTCTTCCATGCCGCACCGCGTCTTACGCCGCGGCGACGGCTCGACGAAACGCTGGCGGCACGCAAGCCGGTGCTGCGCTGGTCGCAAAAAGCCGACTGAGAATTCGCGTACGCGGGGAAGTATTCTCGTACTCGGGGAAAAGGCGCGCTGGGGTTGTCCCTGGGGCGCCTTTTTCGTACGCCATCCGCGTAAACCCACAAGAAAATTGGTATTATCCAAAAATCCTGCGCGCGACATATCGAGAAATGTGGTAGCAGCAAAACTCGGAAGCCATGGGGATGGTCCTCCAAGTCGAACGGGCGGCAAACGCCCGCGGGGTATGCTTAGGGGTAGTTGAGGGCGTATGAACGAATCGGTCGAAGACCAGAATCTCGGTGGAGTGGGAGATCTCCACCAGAGCCTGGCGCAGCAACTCCGGATCACCGACTTCGATCGGCTGCGCAGGCGCGAGTTGTTCGGACTGGGGGAAACCGAAGCCGCGGCGTTGCGCGGCTGCCACGCGCATATCCGCGCCAACCTCGACGAAATCGTCACCGCGTTCTACGCCGTTCAGGCCTCGATTCCCGAAATCGCCAAGATCGTCGGCGACCGCGATACCATGCGCCGCCTCCACGACACCATGCGCAGCTACCTCGGCGAACTGTTCGAGGGCCGCTTCGACGCCACCTATTGCGACACCCGGTTGCGCGTCGGGATGGTCCACAGCCGCATCGGCGTGCCGCCCAGGCTCTACATCGCTTCGGTGCTGGCGCTCGAGGAGCAGCTTCGGCCCTGGGTCGTCGCCGCGCTCGACACCGATCCGGCGCCGCGCCTCGACGCGCTGCACCGGGCGATGGTGTTCGACCTGCACCTGGTGATGGAAACCTATCTGCTCGCGGTTGCGACCGAGGTGGAGGCGGCGAAGTACAACCTGCAACGCTACGCCGACAGCCTGGAGAAGGTGATCGAGGAGCGCACCCGCCAACTGCACGAGCAGTCCCGCCGCGACGCGCTCACCCACCTCGGCAACTACCGCGCCTTCCACGAGGATCTGCGCCGCGAGATGGCGCGGGCCGAGCGCGAGCACCTGCCGCTCACCCTGGTGTTCCTCGACCTCAATCGCTTCAAGGCGCTCAACGACACCCTCGGCCACCAGGCGGGCGACGCCGCGTTGTGCGAGGTGGCGGTGTGCCTCAACCGCGCCTGCCGTGCCAGCGACCTGTCCTACCGCCTCGGCGGCGACGAGTTCTGCGTGATTCTCTCCAACACCGGGCTCGCCGAGGGCCATGCCTTCCTCGACCGCCTCGCGGTCTGCTGGGGGCGGCGTCCGGCGGAGGAGGGCGGCGTGACCGTCAGCGTCGGACTGGCCCAGGCGACGCCGGGGATTCACATCCGCGCGGAAGACCTGATCCGCGCCGCCGACCAGTCGATGTATCGCGCCAAGGCGCGCGCGCGGGACTCCAATGTCCACGGCATCGATGCCGGAACCATCGTCGGCTGAAATTCGCGAGGCGAGGGGCTAGGGCTTCTCGCCGACGCGGCCGAAGCAGAGGGTGATGATCGCGAGCAGCAGCAACCCGGTGAGCGCGAGCGCAAGGTAGATCACGAACGACAGGTGGAAGAACACCGTGCCCACCACCGCGGCGAGGCCGACCACCGCCAGCAGCAAAAATCCCAGGACTTGCAACGCGACACGCATGGTGGACTCTCCTGATAGGGCGGTTCCTCGCTTTCCAACATAGTCGCATCGGCGGATGGAAAAAAGAGGCGGCTTCGGCTTCTTCGGCGTTTCAAGTGCTTTGCAATTCCGCTTTCCCGCCGATACCTTGCTGGACGGCACGGGATGGGGGGCTATGGGGATGACGCGCACGGAAACCGGGATGCTGCGGCTCAATCGATGGATCCTTGCGGCGGCGGCGGTGCTGCTGGTCGCGGCGATCAAGACGCCGCCGCTCTATCACTCCAACCAGAACACCAAGTTCCTCCACGGTCTGGCGCAGGCCTTCCCCGATCTCCTGGGCGGCGACTGGACCGCGTCGACGCGCGACGGACTGCCGGTGTTCTCGGCCTTGGTCTACGCGGTGGCGAAGTTCGCCAGCCCGCTGGTGTTCTACCTTGCCGAGGCGGCGCTGCTCGCGACCCTCGCGGTGGCGCTGGTGGCGGTGGGCGCGGCGATCGTGCGCGACGCCTCGCCGCGCTTCCAGGTCGCGCTTGCGGTGACCCTGGCCGCGGTGGCGGCGCTCAACGGCTTCGACGGCGTCGCGGCGCAATACCTGTTCAACGGCTATCTCCAGCCCTCCGAGTTCGGCGTGCTGTTCGTCGCCGCGCTGGCGCTGGCGCAACGCGGCTGCTGGAACTCCGCCGCGTTGCTCGCCGCCGCTCCGGCGGCGCTGCATCCGGCGTACATTCCGATCGCGGCGCTGGTGGTCGGCGCGGTGT
>LUYR01000278.1 GCA_001603335.1 Rhodospirillales bacterium Alpha_05
CGAGCCGGTCAAGCCCGCCGCCACCACGCCCGCCGCCGCCGGGACCTGGCAGGTCCAGCTCGGCGCGCTCAAGGACGAGGCCGGGGCCGAAGCCGCGTGGCAGCACGCCACCAAGTCTGCACCGGACGTGCTCGGCAACCTGCCGCACGAAATCATCCGGGCCGATCTCGGCGCCAAGGGCGTGTTCTATCGCCTCCGCGCCGGGGGCTTCGCCGCCCGCGAGCAGGCGGACGCGGTCTGCAATAGCTTGAAGCCGAAGGGCATCGGCTGTGTCGTCGCGAAGCGCTGACGCCAAATCGACGGTGGCGGGGAAACCCGCCGCCGTCCTGTTCGGCTGCAAGGGTCTGACCCTCTCGGCCGAGGAAGCCGCGTTCTTTGCGCGGGTAAATCCCTTTGGCTTCATTCTGTTCGCGCGAAACGTTGACAGTCCGGATCAGGTCCGCGCGCTGGTCTCGGCGTTGCGCGACTGCGTCGGCCGTGCCGATGCGCCGGTGCTGATCGACCAGGAAGGCGGCCGGGTGCAGCGCCTGCGTCCGCCGCATTGGCGGCAGGCGCCGGCTGCCGCCGAGATCGCCGCGCTCGGTACGAAGGCCGGGGAGGCCGCGTATCTCAATGCCCGCCTGATCGGTCGCGAGCTCGCCGACCTCGGCATCAGCGTCGATTGCGCGCCGGTGCTCGACGTCGCGCGCGGCGAAACCCACAGCGTGATCGGCGACCGCGCCTATTCCGGCGACCCGGCGGTGGTGGCGATGTTTGGCCGCGCGGTGTGCGACGGCCTGCGCGCCGAGGGCGTCCACCCGGTGATCAAGCACATTCCCGGGCATGGCCGCGCCCGTGCCGACAGCCACCTCGAACTGCCGCGCGTCGGTGCGCGCTACGAGGACCTGCAGGCGCTCGACTTCGCGCCGTTCAAGGCGCTCAACGGCGAGGACTGGGCGATGACCGCCCACATCGTCTACGACGCGATCGACCCGGAAGCCCCGGCGACCTGCTCGCGCGCGATGATCGCGGGGATCATCCGCGACGATATCGGCTTCTCCGGCCTGCTGATGAGCGACGACCTCTCGATGAAGGCACTCACCGGCGACTTCGACGACCGTGCCCGCGCCGCCCTCGAAGCCGGGTGCGATATGGTCCTGCACTGCAATGGCGACATGGGAGAAATGCTGAGCGTTGCCAAAGGTGTGGGAGAGCTTTCTGACGCGGCGCTCGAACGTTTCGCCGCCGCCGAGGAGCGCCGCCACACGGCGAAGGCGGAGGCCGAGCCGGTTGCGACGGTGGATCTCCTGGCGCGACTTCAGGCGCTGATGACGCGGAGGTAGGGCTTGGTCGAACCGGGGGCGGGCACGACGGGAACTGACGATTGGGACGCGGAGATCGCGCCCACGCCGCTCCTCGACGTGCTGCTCCTCGATATCGACGGCTTCGAAGGTCCGATCGACGTTCTCCTCGCGCTCTCCCGCGACCAGAAGGTCGACCTGCGCCAGATCTCCATCCTCCAGCTCGCCGAGCAGTACCTCCGCTTCGTCCACGAGGCGCGGCGACGCAACCTCGAACTCGCCGCCGACTACCTCGTGATGGCGGCGTGGCTCGCCTACCTCAAGTCGCGGCTGCTGCTGCCGGTGGCGCCCGATGCCGAAGAACCGAGCGGCGCCGACATGGCCGCCGCGCTCGCCTTCCAGCTCGAGCGCCTGGATGCGATGCGCAAAGCCGGAGAGGCGTTGATGAAGCGCCCGCGCCTCGGCGAGCAGGTGTTTCCGCGCGGCGCGCCGGAAGGGCTGCGCGACCTCACGCGGCCGATCTACGACACCCGCCTGTTCGACCTGATCGGCGCATACGGCGCGTTCCTCGGTCGCAAGACCGAAACCCGGCTGGAAATCCGCGAGGCGAAGCTCTACTCGGTGGACGACGCCCTGGCGCGGATGTCTTACCTGATCGGCGCAGCGGCGGACTGGCAGAAGCTCGAAGCCTTCCTGCCGCCCGGTCTCACCGACGGCCTCTACCGCCGCTCCGCCGTCGGCGCAACCTTCGTCGCCGCGCTCGAACTCACCCGCCAGGGCAAGATCCAGCTGCGCCAGGACGGTGGCGCGTTTTCCCCGATCCGGCTGCGAAAGGCGATCCCATGAGCGAAGACACCGTGGTTCCCGAAGGCCCGGATCACTTCACCGCCGAGCGGGTGATCGAGGCGGTGCTGTTCGCCTCCGCCGAGCCGGTCAAGGAGGCGAGCCTGCGTGCCCGCCTGCCGGAAATCGCCGACCTCGATGCGCGCCTCGAATCCCTGCGCCAACGCTATGTCGGGCGCGGCGTCGAGCTCGTCAAACGCGGCGACGCCTGGGCCTTCCGTACCGCGCCCGACCTCGCCGCGCGCCTCCACCTCGAAGTGCCGCAGCAGCGCAAGCTCTCCCGCGCCGCCGTCGAGGTGATGGCGATCGTCGCCTACCACCAGCCGGTGACCCGCGCCGAAATCGAGGAGATGCGCGGCGTCGCGCTGAATCGCGGCACCCTCGACGTCCTCCTCGAAGCCGGATGGGTACGCCCGATGGGCCGTCGCCAGACTCCCGGGCGTCCGATGACCTGGGGCACGGCTCCGGCTTTCCTCGACCACTTCGGCCTCGAAAACATCTCGGCGCTCCCCGGCGTCGAGGAACTCAAGGCCGCGGGCCTCCTCGATACCCGCCCCGCGATGATCGCCTACGCCGCTCAGTCGGAAGACGAAATGCAGCTGCCCCTGGGCGACGATACGGTGCTGCTGGGGGACGAGGACGGGGAGTAGGGGGGAAGGCCAGGGCTCCGCCCTGGACCCGCAAAGGGCCGCGGGCCCTTTGATCCCGTTTGTTTTCGCGCGTAGCGCTATCTGACCATCTCGCGGCGTGACAGTTGTTTGGGGCCGGAGGCCCCAACGAGGCCCAGAGGCAGCGCCCTGGCCTTACTCCGGCAAATGCTCGGCGAGGAACATCGCGACGCAGTAGTCGGCTTTTTCGTCGAGGTCGGCTTGGTCCCAATGGTCCTGAAGGCCGAGGATGTTGCGGATCAGGATCTGGCCGTTGATCATGCCGAAGAAGCATTCGGCGGAGAGGGCGGGGTTGGGGATGCGGAGGCTGCCGCGCCGGTCCTGCTCGCTCATGTAGGCGGCGAGCTGGCCGAGGGCGCGACGCGGGCCGTTGTCGTAGAACTGCCGGGTAAGGGCGTTGCCGACATCGCCGGGGGCCGAGATCATCAGCCGATAGACCAGCGGGATTTCGCCGCCGACCATGAAGCGGACGTACTGGCGCGCGATGCGGCTCAGGCCTTCGGCGGGTGGTGCATGTTCGGCAGGGGTCGGGATGGCCTCGATAATGGTTTCCGAGTGCGCCGCGACCACCGCGCCGAACAGGTGCTCCTTGGTCGAGAACAGGTTGTAGATCGTCTGTTTCGAGACGTTGGCCTCGCTGGCGATCGCCTCCATCGAGACGCCGTAGCCCTGGCGGCTGAATAGCGCCCCCGCCGCGGCGACGATGGCGGCGCGCTTGGACGGGTCGGGGCGGCGGCCACGCAGCGGGCAGCGG
>LUYR01000279.1 GCA_001603335.1 Rhodospirillales bacterium Alpha_05
CCTGGGCACAGGCGGGCGTGGCGCAGGCGAGCGCAAGCGCAAGGGCGCAGACGGCGGAAACTGGGCGGAAGCGCGGAAACACCGGGCGGAACTCCGTCGAACGGTCAACGGCGAGGCCTGCGCGAAACGCACGCCTCCCGGCCCAAACCATAGCCCCAGGCCCTTAACAAAGCGATAAAAACCGCCGCCTCAGGCGCGCGCGAAGCGGCCGCGGACGATGCCGCCGTAGGGGGCGAGCATGAGGATCGCCATGCCGATCTTGACCGCGAAATCGCCCGCCGCCCAGCTCGCCCAGGGCAGCCCCGACCCGGCGAAGGCGACGGAGAAGAACAGCGTGGTGTCGATCGCCGAGCCGAGCACCGAGGAGGCGAGCGGCGCCTGCCACCAGCTCTTCTGCCGCAGGCGGTTGAACACCGCGACGTCGAGGAGCTGTGCCGCGAGGAACGCCGCGCCCGACGCGAGGGCGATGCGCGGCGTGCTCAGGCCAGCCGAGATCGCCACCGCGAAGACGAAGCCCCAGCGCGCGATCCGCCGCGCCGCCACCGGGCCATGGGCGCGGTTGGTGAGGTCGGTGATGAAGAACGCCAGCGGATAGGTGAGCGCGCCCCAGGTCAGCCAGTCGTTGAGCGGGTACTGGACGAGCACGTTGGAGATCACCACCACGGCGATCATCGCGGCGACGGGGGCGAGGGTGCGGAACCGGTTCACTGGCCGAAGTCCTTTATCGAAAGCGCATGACAAGCCTGCCGGGTCTCAAGGGAAACCGGGCATGCGGGGCGGAAACAATCATGAAAGCCCGCCGCTGTCCAGCGGAATAGCTTGGCCGGTGTTGCGCGCCGGTGTTGCGGAAGCCGAGTGTTGGCGGTACCTTGGGCGCGACCATCCGGAAGCGTAACGATCGGGTGGGACGGGGGAATTTTGAGCAGCGTGACAGACGATAAGACCGCCCACGTGGTCGTGGTCGGCAACGAAAAGGGCGGCACCGGCAAATCCACCATCGCCATGCACATGGCGGTCGCGTTCGCCAATGCGGGCGGCCGGGTCGGCGTGGTCGATCTCGATCCGCGCCAGCGCTCGGTTTCGCGGTTCGTCGAGAATCGCCTGGAGACCGCGCGCAAGACCGGCGTTGCGCTCGCCGCGCCGACGGTCTACCCGATGTCCGGGCAGAGCATCGAGGAGCTTGCCGCGGTGGCGATGGCGGCGATCCGCGAGCAGGACCTGGTGATCATCGACACCCCCGGCTCTGCCACCGATCTTTCGAAGGCCGGGCACGTCTTCGCCGACACCCTGATCACCCCGTTGAACGACAGCTTCATCGACCTCGACGTGCTCGGTCGCGTCGAGCCGGAAACCTATAAGGTGCTGCGCCCGAGCCACTACGCCGAGCTGGTGTGGGAGACGCGCAAGGAGCGCGCCATGGCCAACCGCGCGCCGCTGCGCTGGTTCGTCCTGCGCAATCGTCTTTCCCACCTCGATGCCCGCAACAAGCGCGCGATGGAGGAGGCGATCGCAGCCCTCGCCGCGCGCATCGGCTTCACCCCGGTGGCGGGGCTGGGCGAGCGGGTGATCTACCGCGAACTCTTCCTCTCCGGCCTAACCCTGCTCGATGTCCGCACTCCAGGCGTGGCAATCGATTTGTCGGTTTCCCATATAGCGGCGAGACAAGAGCTTCGCGCTCTTTTCAATGCCGTCGGCTTTACCGATATAATTGCAGCGGCCTAATCCTCGAAGATGTCACCGGCCGGGCCTGGACTTCCCCGCGCGCCCGTGCTTAAACCCGTTCACCCGCGTCGTAATTCGGCGGAATTCAACAAACAGTTGGAGGCAGTTCATGGGTCATCGCGTTCGCAAGGCAGTGTTTCCGGTCGGCGGTTTGGGGACACGCTTCCTCCCCGCGACCAAGGTGATGCCCAAGGAAATGCTGACCGTGGTTGACAAGCCGTTGATCCAGTATGCGGTCGAGGAAGCCGCCGCCGCCGGGTGCGAGCATTTCGTCTTCGTCACCGCGCGCGGCAAGGGCGCGCTCGAAGACCACTTCGACGCCGCGCCCGAGCTCGAGCGCCAGCTCGAAGAGAAGCACAAGGACGAAGCCCTCGACGCGGTGCGCAAGTACCTGCCGAAGACCGGCCAGATCAGCTACGTCCGCCAGACCAACCCGATCGGCCTCGGCCACGCGGTGTGGTGCGCGCGTCACATCGTCGGCAACGAGCCGTTCGCGGTGCTGCTGCCCGACGACCTGATCCTCGCCGACATCCCCTGCCTCAAGCAGATGGCCGACGTTTACGAAAACGTGGGCGGCCACCTCGTTGCCTCGGAGGACGTGCCGCGCGAGCACACCCAGCGTTACGGCATCCTCGACGTCGAGACCGACGACGGCACCCTCGCCAAGGCCAAGGGCCTGGTGGAAAAGCCGAAACCGGAGGAAGCGCCCTCCACCCTGTCGATCATCGGCCGCTATATTCTCGACCCGGTGGTGTTCACGCCGCTGGACAAGGGCGTGCGCGGCGCGGGTAACGAGATTCAGCTCACCGACGCGATGGCGGTGACGATGAACATGGTGCCGTTCCATGGCCTGCGCTTCGCCGGAAAGCGCTTCGACTGCGGCGACAAGGTCGGCTTCGTCGAGGCCAACGTCGCCTTCGCGCTGAAGCGCCCGGAAATGGAGGCGCAGGTTCGCGCCGCCCTGAAAACCCTGATGGCCTGACGCCACACGACCTGAGGAGGGATCGCATATGCGGATCGCGATGATTGGAACCGGCTACGTCGGGCTGGTGTCGGGAACCTGTTTTTCCGAATTCGGCGTCGACGTGGTTTGCGTCGACAAGGACGTGTCCAAGATCGAACGCCTGAAAAAGGGTGAGATTCCGATCTTCGAACCGGGCCTCGACGCGCTCGTCGCCTCCAACGTCAAGGCCGGGCGCTTGTCGTTCTCGACCGATCTCGCGAGCGCGGTGAAGGGCGCCGACGCGGTGTTCATCGCCGTCGGCACGCCGTCGCGCCGCGGCGACGGCCACGCCGACCTCTCCTACGTCTACGCCGCCGCCGAGGAGATCGCCCACGCGCTCGACAACTACACCGTGGTGGTGACCAAATCTACGGTGCCGGTGGGCACCGGCCGCGAGGTCGAGGCGATCATCCGCAAGATCCGCCCCGACGTCGACGTCGTCTCGAACCCCGAATTCCTGCGCGAGGGTTCGGCGATCAACGACTTCATGCGCCCCGACCGCGTCGTCATCGGCACCGATTCCGAGCGCGCGCGGGAGGTGATGCGCCAGCTTTACCGCGTCCTCTACCTGATCGAAAAGCCGATCGTCTTCACCAACCGCGAGACCTCGGAGCTGATCAAGTACGCGGGCAACGCCTTCCTCGCGATGAAGATCACCTTCATCAACGAGATCGCCGACCTCTGCGAGGCGGTGGGCGCGGACGTGCACGACGTGGCGCGCGGCATCGGCCTCGACGGCCGCATCGGCCGCAAGTTCCTCCACCCCGGCCCCGGCTACGGCGGCTCGTGCTTCCCCAAGGACACGCTTGCCCTGGTGCGCACCGCGCGCGACCACGACAGCCCGATGCGCCTGATCGAAACCACCGTCGAGGTCAACGACACCCGCAAGAAGGCCCTCGCGGGCCGCGTTGCGGATGCGGTCGGCGGCGACCTCGCGGGCAAGCGGGTGGCGGTGCTCGGCCTGACCTTCAAGCCCAACACCGACGACATGCGCGACAGCCCGAGCCTGGACCTGATCCCGGCGTTGATCGAAGCGGGCGCCTCGGTGCACGCCTTCGACCCGGAAGGCACGGCGGAAGCCAAGCGCCTGCTGCCGGGCGGGGTGATCTACGCCGAGGACGCCTACGACACCATGGACGGCGCCGACGTGCTGGTGATCGTCACCGAATGGAACGCCTTCCGCGCACTCGACCTCGCGCGGGTGAAGTCGCTGATGGCCGCGCCGACGATCGTTGATTTGCGCAACATCTACGAGCCGCGCGACATGATCGAGAAGGGCTTCGCCTACACCTGCGTCGGTCGCCCCGTGCCCGAAGCGCCGCACCTCCGCGCCGTGCCGAAGGCGGTCGAGGGGGCCGGTTGAGCGGCCAGGCGCATCGCTTCGACCCGGCGATCCTGCGTGACTACGATATCCGGGGCGTCGTCGGTCGCAACCTGCGCATCGCCGACGCCGTCGCCCTCGGCATGGCGTTCGGCTCGACCCTGGTGGAAAAGGGCGGCCGCAACGTCGTCGTCGGCCGCGACGGGCGCCTGAGCTCGCCCGACCTCGCCGAGGCGCTGCTCGACGGTCTCACCGCCACCGGCGTCGACGTTTGGCGGATCGGCTGCGGCCCGACGCCGATGCTCCACTTCGCCGTCGCCGAGCTGGGCGCGGACGCGGGGATCATGGTCACCGCGTCGCACAATCCGGCGAACCACAACGGCTTCAAGATGACGCTGCTCGGCAAGCCGTTCTTCGGCCCCGACATCCGCGCCCTCGGCCGCCGCGCCGAGGCGGGAAAATTCGTCTCCGGCGAAGGCTCGGTGGAGAAGTACGACGTCTCCGAGGCCTACGTCGCGCGCCTGCTCAAGGGTTTCCGCGCCGGGCGCGACCTGCACGCTGTGTGGGATTGCGGCAGCGGCGCGACCGGGCCGACGGTCAAGGCGCTGGTGCAGGGCCTGCCGGGTCGCCACACCGTGCTGTTCGACGACGTCGACGGCGCGTTCCCGCACCATCACCCCGATCCGACGGTGCCGGAGAACCTCGCGCACCTGATCGCGGCGATGCAACGGACCGGCGCGGACGTCGGCTTCGCCTTCGACGGCGACGGCGACCGGATCGGCGTGGTCGACGACCAGGGCGAGATCCTCTGGGGCGACCGCATCCTCGCGCTGCTCGCCGCCGACGTGCTGGCGCGCCATCCGGGCGCGACGATCCTCGGCGACGTCAAGGCGAGCCGCATTCTCTTCGACGAAATCCGCCGCCTCGGCGGCAACCCGGTGATGACCCGCAGCGGCCATTCGGTGATCCGCACCCGCCTCGCGCAGTTGGGCGCGCCGCTGGCGGGCGAAATGAGCGGTCATATCTTCTATGGCGACGACTATTACGGCTACGACGACGGCCTCTACGCCGCGGTGCGCCTGCTCGAAGCCTTGGGCGCGCGCAAGGAGAGCCTCGCCGCCTGGCACGGCGCGTTGCCGCGCCTGTGGAACACCCCGGAAATCCGCATCCCCTGCGACGACGAAACCAAGTTCGCGGTGGTCGACGCGATTGCCGCAGCGCTCAACGCCGAGGGCGTGGGGTTCAACGACATCGACGGCGTGCGGGTCGACGAGGAATTCGGCTGGTGGCTGGTGCGCGCCTCCAACACCCAGGCCGAGCTGGTGATCCGCTGCGAGGCGACCACCCTCGAAGGCCTGGGCGAGGCCAAGGCGCGCCTCGCCGCGCGCCTCCAGGCGGCAGGCATGGCGGTGCCCGAAGCCCTCCGCTAACCCCTCACATCAGGAGGTTGGGGAGGAACAGCGACAGTCCGGGGAAAAAGATCAGCGCCGCGACCAGCAACAGGATCGCGGCGATGTGGGGCAGGGCCTCGACCAGGTATTCGTCCACCGGGCAGTCGAGCAGGCCGCAGACGGTGAACATCGCCACCCCCACCGGCGGCGTCATGCCGCCGAAGGTCACCATGGTCATCATCACGATGCCGAAGTGGACGTCGTCCACGCCGAGTTGCCGCACGATCGGCAGAAAGATCGGGGTGAGCAGCAGCACCAGCACCGTCGCCTCGACGAAACACCCGGCGATCAGCAGGAACACCACGATCATCCCGAGCATCACCAGCGGATTGTGCGACAGGCCGAGCATCGCCGCCGCGATCGCCTGGGGCGCCTGGGCGAAGATGATCGCGTAGCCGACCATGCCCGAGAACATGATGATCAGCACGATCAGGCCGTTGTCGATCGCGCCCTGGAGCAGGGCGTCCATCGCGTCCTTCCAGGTCAGCTCGCGGTGCAGCAGCACGCCCACCACCACCGCGTAGACCACCGCGAACGCGCCGACTTCCGATGGCGTGAACAGCCCGCCCCGGATCGCGACGAGCAGCGCCACCGGGAACAGCAGCGCCCATTTCGCGTCGCCCACCGCGGCGCGCATCGCGGCCCAGGTCGGGCGCTCGGCGGTGGCGGAGCGGTAGCCGCGCCGCTTCGAGATTCCCCAGACGGTGAACATCAGCACCGCCATCATCAGCAGCCCGGGGATCACCCCGGCGAGGAACAGCCGCCCGATCGAGACGCCGCCGACGAAGCCGTAGAGGATCAGCCCGAGGCTCGGCGGGATCGTCGCGGTGATCAGCGAGCACACCGCGATGGTGGCGCAGGTGAAGCCCCGGGAGTAGCCGTTCTTGATCAAGTCCGGCCCGAGGATGCGCGCCTCCATCGCCGCGTCGGCGACCGCAGAGCCGGAGACGCCGCCCATCAGGGTGGAGAGCACGATGCAGACCTGCGCCATGCCGCCCGCCATCCACGACACCAGCACCTCGGAGCAGCGGATCAGGCGCTTGGTGATGCCGGTCTTGTTCATCATGTGCCCGGCGAGGACGAAGAACGGCACCGCGAGCAGGGGGAAGCTCTGCGACGCCGAGGCGACCTGCTGCACGCCGATCGACGCGGGCATCACCGAACTGATGGCGAAGAACGAAAATCCCGAAATCCCGATGGCGAAGGCCACCGGCACGCCGAGCATCATCAGGCCGAAGAACAGCGCGACGAGAAGCGTCATCTCCGGCGTCATAGCTGGGTATCCTCCGCCGCGCGGGGCTCGGAGTAGACCAGCTTCGGCTGGCCGAACAGCGAGCGCGCGGTCTGCCAAAGCTGGCCTGCGAGGGTGAGGGCGAGCATACCGCAGCCGACCGGCACCGCGGCGGTGACGAAGCCGTAGCTGATGCCGCTGTCGCCGAATTCGCGCTCGAGGTTGAGCATCACCAGGTCGTAGCCGAGCACCACCATCGCGACGAGGAACGCGAGGACGACGCAGCCGGTGAGGAGGTCGATGGGGGCGCGCCAGCGCGGCGGGATCCAGCGCACGAACAGGTCGACGGCGATCAGGCCGCGTCGCCGCATCGCCATGTCCGCACCGAGGAACGCGGCCCAGACGAACATCAACTGCGCCACGTCCATCGCCCAGACCAGGGGAAGGCCGAACCAGCGCAGCACGCCGGCGAAGAACACCAGGCCGACCATCAGCGCGAGCAGGGCTCGCGCGATGGCGGCTTCGATCAGCAGGACCTTACCGGACACGGCCTAACCTCCCCGGGGGCGTTATTTCGCGATGATCGCGTCGACCTTCTTCTTCAAATCGACGTAGCCGATCTTTTCGTAGACGCCTTCGGTCGCCTTGATGAACGGGGTCTTGTCGACCTCGTTGATCACCATGCCCGAGGCCTTCATCTTCGCCTCGAGGTCGGCGATCGCCGCCTCGGTGCCGTGGGAGGCGACGTCGCCCGCCTTCAGGCTTTCCTCCTTGAGGATGGTCTTGAGGTCGGGCGGCAGCTTGTCGAACCACGCCGCCGAGGTCACCACGCCGGTGATCAGGTTGAAGTGGGCGGTCTTGGTCATGACCTTGGTGACTTCGTAGAGGCGCGAGCCGTAGGCCGCCGGAACCTGCGCCTCGACCGCGTCGATCACCTGGGTTTGCAGCGCCGAGTAGACGTCGGCCCAGCCCATCGGCGTCGGCGTCGCGCCCATGGCGCGGATGGTTTCCATCCACACCGGCGCGCCCGGAGTGCGCATGCGCACCCCCGCGAGGTCGGCGGGGGCGTTGATCGGCTTGTTGGTGAGCAGGTGGCGCTCGCCCTGCCACCAGTTGAACGACAGAACCTGGAGCCGCGCGCTCTTCGCCAACTTCGCCGACATTTCGTCGAACATCGGCGAGGTCACCACCTTGCGGATGTCGGGGTAGCCGGTGGTGAGGTAGGGTGCGCTCAAGATGCCGAAGTCCTTGACGAACACCGCGAGGCGGCCGCCGTCAACCACCACCGCGTTGCCCGCGCCGGCGCGCGCCTGCTCCAGCACGTCCTCGTCCTTGCCGAGCTGCGAGCCCGGGAACAGGCGGATCGCAAGGCGGCCCTGGGAGCGCGTCTCGACCGACGACTTCAGGCTTTCGAGGCCCTTGTAGAGCGGGTCGTCGGTGGTCAGGGCGGTATTGATGTTGAGGGTGTAGTCGGCGGCGAGCGCCGTGCCGGCAGTGGCGGCGAGGAGTATGCCGCAGGCGGCGGTCCGGAAGGTCCAGGCCATCAGTCCCATGTTTCGCTCCCTGAAAATTGCCTCTTGCACGGGCCGTATTCGGAAAACGACTGACATGTTAGATGGCTAGAATACCATTGGCAATCGAAATGTCGTCCTGTATCCTTAACCTCAAGTTCAATCGACAGGTGTTCCGTGACCGTCTTCACGCCGCTCGACACGTTCTCCACCGAGGCCATCGGCCCGCGCGTCTACCGCGAGATTCGCGACGCGATCGTCTGCCTGCGGCTCAAGCCCGGGCAGATCATTTCGGAGGCCGACGTGGCACGCCAATTCGGTGCGAGCCGCCAGCCGGTGCACGATGCGTTCGTTCGCCTCCAGGCGTCCGGGCTGCTGCACGTGCTGCCGCAGCGCGGCACGCGGGTGGCGCGGATTTCGCCCAAGGACGTGCGCGACGCCCAGGTGATCCGCCGCGCGATCGAGGCGGCGACGGTGGCGCGCGCCT
>LUYR01000280.1 GCA_001603335.1 Rhodospirillales bacterium Alpha_05
CCAACACCACCGCCACGCCCGCCGCGATCAGGCTGCCGAGCGGCAGCGCAACGCCGAGCGCGACCACCGCGCGTCGCACCTGGTCGAACTGGCGGTAGAGCGGCACCGCGAGCGCCACGGTGGCGGGGCCAAGGAGGAAGTGGATGAACTGCGCGCCCTCGAAATAGCTCTCGTACGAGGTGTGGGTGAGGCTCAATACCCCGGCGAGGACGACGATGCTCCACAGCACCGGGTTCAGCAGCGGCATCCGGTTGAAGGTGACGAATATCCGGTTGAACCCCTGGAACACCACCAGGGTAAGCGCCAGCCAGAACAGCGGCGCGCTTTCGAGATAGACCCAGAGTGCCTGGATCTTGGGATCGGTCATGGCGCGTCGCCCTTCGGGTCGTGTGGCTTCGGCATCAGGTGCTGGGCGATCCAGGCGGTCGCGCCGATCGCGACGACGGTGCCGGCGATCAGCGATACGGTGATCGCGACCCAGGCGTCCTCGAGCTGTTGCGCATAGCGGATCACCCCGACGCCGGCGGGCACGAACAGCAGCGAGAGGTGATCGAGGAGGGTGTTGCTGACCCGCTCCACCGGCTCGGGCACATGGTGCCGCAGCAGCAGGTAGAGGAACAGGAAGACCATCCCGAGCACCGGGCCGGGGACCGGCAGGCCGATCAGGCGCACCAGGACTTCTCCGGCAAGCTGGCAAAGCAGCAGCAGCGTGATCGCGCCGAGCACGGACGGTCTCCCGGGGGTTGGTTAGCCGACTTCGGCGGGCGGGTCGAGATCGAGATCCGGGCCGGTGTCGGGGGTGCGCTTGAGCCAGTCCTCGAGCAGGGCGACGTGGCCCTGTTCCTCGGCGGCGAACTCCATCGCGGTCTCGGCGATGCCGGGGTCCGAGGACTTGGCGGCAACCGAGCTGTAGAACGCATACGCGCCGTTCTCGCCCTTGAGGGCGAGAAGCAGCGCGTCGCGGTCGTTCATCGCGTAGTCGGAGTCTTCGATCGGCGCGTTTTCCGGGCTGTCGTCACCCGGCCACTGATATTCCCAAGCTTTCAGGCGCGGAATCTCCAGCCCGGCGGCGCGGCGTTCCGCATCCGCCAGGTGGAGACGCGAGTAATGCGCCATCTTGCGGAACAGGCGGGCCACGTCGCTTTTGCGATGGACGGAGAGGGCGTCGGCCATTTCGTCGTAACGGATGGCCGAGTCCTCTTCGAGGCGGAGCGCGTGGGCCAGGAACAGTTCCAGACTATTCATAGAGCGAATTGCCTTTCCAGCTCTGCTGCGGTCTTGGTGTTTTGATGGCAAGGCTTATAGGACGGTTCGACGGATTTGAACAGGGTTCCGAGCGAAAAACCGTCGTCGTCGATCAGGCGGCGGCGGGCTTCGCGGCGATCGGTGCAGGGTTCGGTGAAGCTTTCATGCACCACGTGCTTGAGATCGCGCATCTCCGGCCGGTAGGTGACGCAGGGCGAAATCACCTGGATGAACGAGAAGCCGGGATGCTGGATCGCCTCGGCGATCGCCTTGGTGAGCGCCTGGACCTTGCCCGAGAAGCACCGCACCACGTGGCTCGCCCCCGCCGCGAGGGCGATGTCGAGGGGCTGGAACGGCGGCACGCCGGGTCCCTCGGGGGTGAGCTTGGAGTGGGTCCAGTCCGCCGCGCTGGTCGGCGAGGCCTGGCCCTTGGTCATGCCGTAGACCGCGTTGTCCATCACGATGTAGGTGAGGTCGAGGTTGCGGCGGCAGGCGTGGAGGAAGTGGTTTCCGCCGATCGAGAAGCCGTCGCCGTCGCCGCCGGCGCAGAGCACGGTGGTGTCGGGACGGGCGAGCTTGAGCCCCTGGGCGATCGGCAGGGCGCGGCCGTGGATGCCGTGGAAGCCGTACACCGAGGTGTACGCGGCGATTCGCGACGAGCAGCCGATGCCCGAGATCAGCGCGACGTTCTCGCGCGGCAGGGCGAGCTCGGCGAGCGCCTTGGTGATCGCCGAGAGCACGGCGTAGTCGCCGCAGCCGGGGCACCACACCGGGCTGACGTCGGACTTGTAGTCGGTGAAGTCGACTTCCGGATGGCTGAGGTCGTTCATCGTGCGTCTCCCTTCAGCGCGGTGATTGCGGCGAGGATCTCCGTCGGGCGAATCGGCAGCGGGCCGGGCCGGTGCAGGCTTTCCACCGTCGCGGGGAGGGCGTAGTGGCCTTTGAGGAACTTGGCGAACTGCCCGCCGTGGTTCTGTTCGACGACGAGCACCTTGGAGACGCCCTTGAGCGCTTCCGCCATCAGTTCGGGCTGGAGCGGCAGGATCACCCGCACGCCGATCAGCCGCGCGTCGCCATGGGCGCGCTCGACCGCCTCGCGCGCCGCCTCGGTGAGCGAGCCGAAGGCGATCACCGCGATCGGGCCTTCGCCCGCGGTTTCCGCCCAGATCTCGTCGCAGTCGAGGATGTCGAGCTTGCGCTCGCGCTTGTCGAGTTGCGATTGGTGGTCGGAGGCCTGGGTCGAGGGGGTGCCGCGTTCGTTGTGCGCGAGACCGTCGGCGGTGTATTCGCCGCCCTTGACGCCCGGCACCGACATCGGCGAGACGCCGTCGTTGGTGAGCGCGTAACGCTTGTAGGCCGCGCCGTCCTCGGGGGCGGCGATGCGGCGGTTGGCCACCGGGCCGCCCGCCGCCGGTTCGTCGACGATCGCGCGCGATTGGCCCATGTACTGGTCGGAGAGCACGATCGCCGGGCACTGCGCGGCCTCGGCAGAAGCCACCGCCCACTGCACCGTGGAGAGGCAGTCGGGGATCGAGGTGGGCGCGCAGACGATATGCGGCGCGTCGCCGTGCATGCCGTAGACCGCGATGTTGAAGTCGCTCTGCTCCGACTTGGTCGGGATGCCGGTGGAGGGACCGCCGCGCTGCACGTCGATCAGGGTCAACGGCACTTCGGCGGAGACCGAAAGCCCGAGGCCTTCGAGCATCAGCGACAGGCCGGGGCCCGAGGTGGCGGTGAGGGACGGCACGCCGCCGAACGACGCGCCGACGAGCATATTGACCGAGGCGAGTTCGTCCTCGACCTGGACCAGCTGGCCGCCGACCTCGGCGAGGTTGGGGGCGAGCCATTCGAGGATTTCGGTCGACGGCGTGATCGGGTAGGCGGCGACGAAGCGGATGCCGCCACGGATCGCGCCGAGGCCCGCGGCTTCGTTGCCGGTGATCGACCAGCGCGGCTTGGCGGCGGGGGTCGGGCGTCCGCCGTTGGGGAACACTCCGGCGGGGAGGTCGGCGGCGAGTTCCGCGCCCATCTTCAACCCGGCGAGGGAGCTGGCGAGAATCTCCTCGCCCTTGTCGCCGAGGGCCTTGGTCATTTCCTCGGTGAGATCTTCCGGCGTCAGGCCGAGGGCGGTGGCGACGAGGCCGAGGCCGACCATGTTGGCGCGCACGCCCTTCTCGGTCTTCGCCATCGCCGAGAGCGGCGCGGCGACGCAGCGCGCGTCGGTGCGCTCGATCACTTCCGGCACGTCGCCCGCATCCGGGTCGAAGAGCACGACGCTGTCCGGGCGCAGCGGCAGTTCGGCGGCGAAGCGGTTGATGTTGCCCCAGTCGTAGGCGAGCAGGAGATCGAAGGAATCGCCGTGGCTGAGAATCGGCCGGTGACCGAAGCGCATCAGCGCGGCGGATTCGCCGCCTCTGATCTGCGGGCCGAGCGAGCGCCGCATCAAACCATACCAACCCGCGCGCGCTGCCGCGTCGACGAGAATCTGACCTACGGTCATGACGCCGGCGCCGCCGGAACCGGTCATGGCCAGAGATAGAACATGATGATCCATGGTCTCCTGCCGAGTGAGTGCCTGATTTTCAAAGAACCTGTTCAGAGAGTTCCCCCCGCCCGAGCGGCGGTGTGAGCGGATCGTTATCTGTCCGCATTCTCTCGACTTTTTTAGAACGAATTCCTGGGGGGAGCAACGCAGGATTGGCCTTGCGGCATTCACGCTTTCATGCCTTCGGGAAATCGGCTAGTTTCGCGCCCGCCTTCTCAAAAAGACGGAGCCGGACGATGGCGATGACGATTTCCCAGAACTGCGTGTTCTGCGGCGCCTGCGAACTCGAATGCCCGAATTCGGCGATTTCGCCGGGGGCGGATACCTTCGAGATCGACCCGGCACTCTGCACCGAATGCATCGGGGTTCATTCCGAACCCCAATGCCGCCTGGTGTGTCCGGCCGAGGCCATCGGCCCGGATCTCGACAATGTGGAAACCTATGAAAGCCTGACCGCCAAGCGCGCTGCGCTCGGCGTCTGACGCGTCAGGGCTGCGCCGGAGCGGAGTCGGGCTCGGCTGCCGGCGCTTCCGCCGGGGCGGGCTCGACC
>LUYR01000281.1 GCA_001603335.1 Rhodospirillales bacterium Alpha_05
CGGTCGAAGCCGCCGAAGCTCCTGCGCCGGAAGTCGCCGCGCCGGAAGCCGCGCCGACGGTGATCCCGATCGCGGTGACCACCCCTGAGCCGGAACCGCAGGCGGAAGACAAGCCCGAAGCGCCCAAGGCCGAGGACGCGAAGACCGAAGAGCCCGCCGATGCCGGTCCGCCGCGTCGCGGATGGTGGAGCCGGGGTTAAACCCCAGGCCAAGCGATGAAAGGGCGGCGAAAGAATTCGCCGCCCTTTTTCGTCAGCCCCGCATCGCCAGGAGCAGCGCGCCGCCCGCGATCATCGCCACCCCGGCCCAGTGCACGCCTGTGAGCCGTTCGCCGAGGAAGACCGCGCCGAAGATCGCCACCAGCACCACGCTGAGCTTGTCGATCGGCGCCACCCGCGCGGCGTCGCCGAGCTTGAGCGCGCGGAAATAGCAGAGCCACGACGCGCCGGTCGCGAGCCCGGAGAGCACCAGGAACGCCGCCCCCCGGCCCGAGAGCGCGCGCGGCGAAACCCACTGGCCGGTGACGGCGACGATCGCCGCGAGCAACACGAAGATCACCGCGGTGCGCAAAAGCGTCGCCATGTCGGCGGGCATTTCCGAAACCCCGAGCTTGGCGAACACCGCGGTGAGCGCCGCGAACACCGCCGCGCCGACCGCCCAAACCTGCCATGACAGCATATGAAAACCTTTCCGTTTCTGGCGCTTCGTCCGGGCGTCTCACTTGAACCGGACGGCCTCCGGGGTCATCTTGCTCCCGAAGCCGCTCTCCCGCATTCGCAAAACAGGAGCCTCAGATGGGCGTCGCCCACCTCTACCTCGCCGCCGCGATCCTCGTCGAGGTGATCGGCACGAGCTGCATGAAGCTGACCGAAGGCTTCACCAAGCCGCTGCCGACCATCGTGATGTCGGTGTGCTACATCGGTGCGATCTACTTCATGAGCGTCTCGGTGCGCACCTTGCCGATCGGCTTCGTCTACGCAGTTTGGGCGGGCGTGGGGATCGTGGTGATCGCGGGCGTCGGCGTGGTGCTCTACAAAGAGCCGGTCGACCTGCCGGGCGCGCTCGGCATCGCGTTGATCGTCGCGGGCGTGGTGCTGCTCAACATGTTCTCGCGCATGGGAGGGCACGCCTGATGGCCCGGTTCTCCTTCCTCGCCACCCTCGCTGCGATGATCCCGGGCCTGAGCGCCTGCACCACCCCGCCCGAGGGCGTCGCGCCGATCACCAACTTCGACGCCGAACGCTACCTCGGCACCTGGTACGAGATCGCCCGCCTCGACCACCGCTTCGAGCGCGGCCTGGTCGCGGTCAGCGCAACCTACGCCCGCAATCCCGACGGCAGCCTCAAGGTGGTCAACAAGGGCTTCAAGGCCTCGACCTGCGCCTGGAGCGAGGCGGTCGGTCGCGCCAAGTTCACCGGCGAGCCCACCACCGGCCAGCTCGCGGTGAGCTTCTTCGGCCCGTTCTATGGCGGCTACACGATTTTCGCCCTAGATCATCAGGCGTATCAATGGGCGGCGGTGAGCGGCCCGACCCGGAATTACCTCTGGATCCTCGCCCGCACCCCCACCCTCGCGGACGACGTTCGCGACCGCCTCGTCGCCGAAGCCGCGGGCCTCGGCTTCGCCACCGAAAACCTGATCTGGGTGCCGCAGGAGGTGCCGCCGTGTTGACCAAGCCGATCTCCGCCCTCGCCGCCCTCGCCGTGCTCGCGCTGGCGGGGTGCGCGAATTTCGAGACGCTCGACGCTGGGCTCAACACCCTCAAGGGGCAGAACCGCGACGTCGCGATCGCGCGCCTCGGCTTCCCCACCGACCAGAAGGAGATCGCCGGAAAGGACGTCTACATCTGGTCCACCGGCGGCGTCTATTCCCAGCCTTCGACGTACTACGGCGGCTGCTCCGACCGCTACGGCGGCATCCGCTCGATGAGCTGCGTCAGCTTCATGCCGTCGACGGTCTATGCATTCTGCGAAATTCGGGTGATCGCCGACAAGTCGGGCACGATCGTCGCCACCGAGCGTCGCGGCGACGCAGCCACCTGCGAAACCTACGCCAACCGCCTCCAGGCGGGCGTGCCGATTTCCGCCAAGCAGTGAGGCGGACGATCCCTTCGCGCAGATAATCGCGGCCACCGCTGGCGAATCCGCCCAGGCATGACCAGATTCGAGTCATGCCCCCCGACGGCGCGAAGGAGATGCGATGACGGGACCGGGTTTCAGGATCGGCGCGACGGCGGCACTGGCGGTTCTCGGACTGCTGGCAAGCTCCCCGGCGCGCGCCGAAACCCAGTTCCTGCTCGGCGGCGGCGGCATGCTGATGCCCGATTATCCCGGCTCCGACGACTACGAAGTGCTGCCGGTCCCGGCCTTACGCTTCGACTGGAGCAGCGACGGCGCGGCCGCCCCCGCCACCGGCTACAGCGGCCATCTCGGCCTCGTCGACGCGCACGTATCCTTCCCCGAAGGCATCGACGTCGGCATCGCCCGTCTCTCCACCCCCTCGCGGCATTTCACCCTCCGCCTCGGCGGCGGCTATCGCTTCGGCCGCGACGAAAGCGAGAATCAGGCGCTCGACGGCCTCGGCGACATCGGCGGCCAGGGGCTGGCGCGGATCAGCATCGGCAGCGAGCCCGCCAATCCGCGCGGCATCGGCACCCGCTTCGGCCTCAAGTACGAAACCGACGTCACCAACGAAACCGGCGCGGACACCTTCTCGCTCTACATCGGCAACACGTTCGCGCTCAGTCCCAGCACCACCCTCAACCTCACCGGCTCCGCCACCTGGGCCGACGCCGACTACATGCAATCCTACTTCGGCGTCTCCGGCCTCCAGGCGTCGCGCTCGCGCTACGGCCGCTACGACGCAGGCGCGGGCGTGGCGGACGTAGGCCTCGACGCGCGCCTCAACTATGCCTTCACCGACCACTGGCTGCTGTTCGGCAGCGTCGGCTATTCGCGCCTCACCGGCGACGCCGCCGACAGCCCGATCGTCGACAAGGAAGGCTCGCCCGACCAGTTCCGCGCGACCACCGGCTTTGCATATCGGTTCTAATCTTTCATATCGTTTATTGATAAATTTTCATTTGACTGCCGATAGCCCCCTGGCCACCCTCTCGATCCTGAAAACCGCCAAGGCGCGCGCCGTCCGCTTCTCACCCTCGCGGCGATCTGCACCGCGCTCGAATGCCAACCCGGCGACATCCTGGAATTCGTCGCACCCGAGGGCACGCCCGAAGACGACCCTCACGAGGAGTTATGAGTATGCTGAAGTCCCTGACCCGCGCCGCGCTCTGCCTTGCGGCGATGACCGCAACCGCCCACGCCGAAAGCTCGCTGGTACTCGGCCTCGGCGTCGGCGCGACGCCCGATTACATCGGGTCCGACGACTACGACGCGATCCCGGTTCCGGTGCTGAAATACGATTGGAGCGGCAGCGCGGGCAGCGCCCCCACCTCCGGCTTCAAGGGCGAGCTCGGCCTGATCGACGCCTCGGCGGGCTTCCCGAACGGACTCGACGTCGGCGTGGCGCGGCTCTCCACGCCGTCGCGACACTTCACCCTGCGCCTCGGCGGCGGCTATCGCTTCGGCCGCGACGCCGACGACAACGACGCGCTCCACGGCATGGGCGACGTCGACGGCCAGGCGATCGCCCGCGTCACCCTTGCCAGCGAGCCCGCCAATGCCCGAGGCCTCGGCATCTTCTACGGCGTCAAATACGAAGCCGACGTCACCGACGAAACCAACGGCGACACCTTCACCTTCTTCGCCGGCGACAAATTCGCCCTCACGCCCAAGGCCACCCTCACCATCACCGGTCGCACCCAGTGGGCGGACGCCGACTACATGCAATCCTACTTCGGCGTCTCCGCCTCCCAGGCCGCGCGCTCGGGCAACCGCCGCTTCGACGCGAACTCGGGCTTCGCCGACGCCGGGCTCGAAGCCCGCCTCAACTACGCCCTCACCGACCACTGGATGCTGTTCGGCTCCTTCGGCTACTCCCGCCTCCTCGGCGACGCCGCCGACAGCCCGCTGGTCGACGGCGAAGGCTCCGCCAACCAGTTCCGCGCGACGACGGGCGTGGCGTATCGGTTCTAAATGGTTTGGGGAAGGTCCGGGCTCTGCCCGGGCCCGCTGGGGTCGCGGACCCCAGACCCCGTTTAGTTTTTCGCCGCGAAGCGGCAATCAACCTTCACGCCGCGTGATGGTCTTATGGCGCTACGCGCAAAAACCAAAAGTTATGGGATCGAAGGGCCCCCGGCCCTTCGCGGGGTCAAGGGGCAGCGCCCCTTGCCTTACCTTCCGGGAGGCGGCGCCGCGTCGGCGAAGTCGCCGTCGGTGCCGGAGGACAGCGCCTTCCACTTGGCGAGTTCCGCGCCCCACTGGGCGAGCTTGGTTTCGACGATGGTGACGGCATCGCTGCCGACGGCGAAGTGGACCGGCGGATCGTTGGATTCCGCGAGGACGAGGAGCACCTGGGCGAGTTTGGCGGGGTCGCCGGGTTGCTTGTGGTTGCGGGCGTTGTAGCCGTCCTTCATCGCCGCCATCACCCCGGCGTAGTCGGCGATTTGAGCGCTGCCGAAGCGCATCGAGGACGCATCGAGGAAGTCGGTGCGGAAGTATCCCGGCTCGACCACGGTGGCGAAGATGCCGAGGGGTTTGAGTTCGAGGGCGAGGCCTTCGGTGAAGCCCGCGACGGCGAACTTCGAGGCGGCGTAGAGCGAGCCTCCGGCGCGGCCGCGCACCCCGGCGATCGACGAGAAGTTGAAGATGTGGCCGAAGCCCTGCTTGCGCATCACCGGCAGCACTGCGCGGGTGACGTTCATCAGGCCGAAGACGTTGACGTCGAACTGCCGCGCCACGTCCTCGGGCGCGTTCGCCTCGAACGGCCCCATCTGGCCGTATCCGGCGGAGTTGACGAGCACGTCGATGCTGCCGAAGCGTTCCACGGTTTCCGCCACCGCGGCCTCGGCCTGCGCCGGATCGGTGACGTCGAGGGGCAGCGCGAGGACCCGTTTGCCGTCATTCCCCAGCGCTTCGGTCACCGCCTCGACCGCGCGCGCCGTCGCCGCGACGCGGCATCCGGCATTGAGCGCCGCCTTCGCGATCGCGAGGCCCAACCCGCGCCCCGACCCGGTAATCAACCAAACCCGACCGGCCTCCGCCATTTCCCGTTCTCCCAGAAAATTTCCGTGGATATCCGCCGATTATAGAACCGCCACGGCATCGGAGGGAACACTCGCGGGCGTGACGGGTTGTGTCCGGACACGGAAACCATGGGAGACCCCGCCGTGACCAGACTCACGCCTGCCGCCGCCCTCCTGGTCCTCAGCCTGCCGCTGGCGACGCCCGCCTCCGCCGAAACCGACGCGACCTTCATCAATCGCAGCGGCGACGAGATCGGCACCGCCACCCTCTCCGACACCGCCCACGGCACGCTGATCAACGTGCTTCTGCGCGGCCTGCCGCCCAACCAATGGGTGGCGCTGCATATCCACGTGGGGAGCGAATGCGACCCGAAGGCCGAGTTCAAGTCGGCGGGCGGCCATTTCAACCCGACCAACGCCGAGCACGGCTACTTCGCCGAAAACGGCCCGCACGCGGGCGATTTGCCGAACCAGTACGTCAACATCGACGGCTCGCTCCACGCCGAGGCGATCGCGCCGATGGCCAGCCTCGCAGGCGAAAATCCGATCGAGGGCAAAACCCTGGTGATCCACGCCAGCAAGGACGACTACAAAACCCAGCCCGCCGGAGCCGCCGGCCCGCGCATCGCCTGCGCGGTGATCAAGTAGCGCCCGGCCGCCATATCTGAGTTGCGGATTGCGCGGCTTTACGCGGCGGTTGGCGGCGATATAGTCCTGCACCGGGAGACTTTCCTCCCCGTGCAGCGAGCATCATGAAACCCCGCGACATCGCCGATTATATCTTCCTCGCCGTGACCTGGGGCTTCTCGTTCCTCGTCCTGCTGAAGGCGGTCGTCGCCTTCGGCTGGATCGGCGTGGTCGCGTTCCGCTGCCTGATCGCGGGCGGCACGCTCTGGCTGGCGGCAAAGCTGCTGCGGCGCAAGCTCGACTTCGGCGCGGGGTGGAAGCCCTTCTGCGTCGTCGGCGCGACCACGGTGGCGGGGCAGTTGATCACCCTCTCCTACGCCACGCCGCGCATCGGCACCGCGATGGCGGCAATCTTCGTCGCCGCGATCCCACTGTTTTCCATCGTGATCAGCCAGTTGTGGGGGATCGAGCGGATTTCGCCCGCGCGGCTCGTCGGCCTCGGGCTCGGCGGCGTCGGGCTGGTGCTGCTGGTCGGCTTCCCCGAAGTGCCGATGACCGACGAATTCCTCCTCGGCTGCACCGCCTCGGTGGCGAGTTCGTTCTGCGCCGCCTTCGGCAGCAACTACGCCGCCCGCAGCCTCAAATCCGCAGGCGCGTGGGAGATCACCATCGGCGCGTTCCTCTCGGGCGGGCTGATGTCCCTGCCCCTGGTCCTCGCCGTCCCCGTCCCCATCACGCCGCAGCCGCTCGACTACCTCTACCTCGTCATCCTCGGCGCGGTGATGAGCGCCCTCACCTACGTCCGCTACTTCCGCCTCGTCGCCGCCATCGGCCCGACCAAAACCATCAGCGTGGAATTCGTCGTCACCACCATCGCCGTCCTGGTCGGGACTCTGCTCCTCCAGGAGCCGCTGGCGCCGGTTCAGCTACTGGGGGCAGGCGTGATTGTCCTTGGGTGTGCGTTGGTGTTGGGATTAGTGCACGGCACCGACTCCAAAATTCGCACGTAACACCACCTCACAGAGCAAACACATCGGCCGAGCTTATCCTCTCTAATTCACGACTCGTTCTCATCCAGAGCGTTCGATTGCCGTTTCCGATTAGAAATGTTGGCCCATAACTCATTGAGACTTTACCCCGGCCTCACCCCATCCACAAATCGACCCTCTCTGCTTGATTTTGTCCGCGAGCCAGTCTTATCATTTTTCTCAATGTTTTAATCCATGTACCCAAATAGGTGATGGATCATGCTTCTCTACCACTACTGCACAAACGCCAGTTTTATCTCCATACTCACAAGCAACTCTCTCTGGCTTTCAGATCTATCACTTTCAAATGACAAAATGGAGGGCGCATGGGTAAAACACGTATTCTCCGCCATCTGCAAAGAAAAAAAATTATATCCAAGCCATGAAGCACATATAGATAGCTGCGTAGACCGGGCCATGTCCTTTCTCGGATGGGGAGGATTCTGCCTATCCGAAGCTGGTGACGGAGATTTATTAAGCCAATGGCGGGGATATGCAGATAACGGCTACGGCATAAGCATTGGATTCTCAAGAGAATACCTAGAATTTCTCTGCAAGTCACTTCAAGAAATAGAAATCCCCGTAACTCTTTGCGCCGTTGATTACGACACAAACTCTCATCGCGACCGCGTGTCCAGACACTTTGAAATTATTAAAGCGTACATCGATAAGGGAGCATTCGATTATTCACGATTTTCCCTTCTTCAACTTGGCACTCCGCTGAGCGAAGAAGAACAGTCGCGCCAATTCCAGTCTTTAAATCTGTCAATTCTATCCATGATGATGGACTGTAAAAACATCAAAAACCCCGCCTTTCGCGAAGAAAAAGAGTGGCGCTTAACGACCCCGTTCTTCAACCCTAAGGAAAACTCTGAAATAGATAAAGACGAAATATTATTTAGACCTGCTAATGATCGAATAGTCCCATACCGAAAAATACCCCTTCTATCATCCAATGACGTAGAAATAATATCAAAAGTTATTATAGGTCCAAGAAACATCACACCAGATGGAGTGATAGAAAACATTCTTCGGTCTTATGGCCACAATAATGCGTCCGTATCGCGTTCCGCCGCGACTTATCGTTGACCCTCTTGATGAGGAAGCCTCGAAAATAAGGCCGGATCTATGATCCGGCCTTATTTTCTTTGATCTGTCGTTGTCGCTGTACCTTACCCCAGCAACTTCTTCCGGATCATCTCGTTGAGGATGCCCGGGTTGGCTTTGCCCTGGGAGGCTTTCATCGCCTGGCCGACGAACCAGCCGAGGAGCTTGTCCTTGCCGCCACGGACTTCTTCGGCCTTGTCCGGATTGGCGGCGATGACTTCGTCGACCACCTTTTCGATCGCGCCGGTGTCGGTGACCTGCTTGAGGCCGCGTTCCTCGACGATCTTGTCCGGGGCGTCGCCGGTTTCGACCATGATCTCGAACACGTCCTTGGCGATGCGGCCGGAGATCGTGTCGTCCTTGATCAGATCGACGAGCTTGCCGATGTTTTCGGGCTTCACCGGGCTTTCGGTGATGTCCTTGCCGGTGCGGTTGAGCGCGGCGAAGAGATCGCCCATCACCCAGTTCGCCACCGCCTTGGCGTCGTGGCCCTCGGCCGCGGCCTCGAAGAACATCGCGGTTTCCTTTTCCGCCACCAGCACGCCCGCGTCATACGGCGAGATGCCGTATTCGCCGACGAAGCGGGCCTTCTTCGCGTCCGGCAACTCGGGCAGGCTCGCCTTGATCTCGTTGACGAACTCTTCCGAGAATTCGAGCGGCAGCAGGTCCGGGTCGGGGAAGTAGCGGTAGTCGTGCGCGAACTCCTTGGAGCGCATCGGCCGCGTGGTGATCTTGGCACTGTCGAACAGGCGGGTTTCCTGCTCGATGATGCCGCCCTGCTCGTAGACCTCCACATGGCGCTGCGCCTCGTACTCGATCGCCTGCATGACGAAGCGGATCGAGTTGACGTTCTTGATTTCGCAGCGGGTGCGGAGCGGCTCGCCCGGGTGACGCACCGAGACGTTGACGTCGGCGCGCATCGAGCCTTCGTCCATGTTGCCGTCGCAGGTGCCGAGGTAGCGGAGGATCGCGCGGAGCTTCTTCAAATACGCGCCCGCTTCTTCCGGGCTGCGCATGTCGGGCTTCGAGACGATTTCCATCAACGCCACGCCCGCACGATTCAAGTCGATGAACGACTTGGTCGGGTGCTGGTCGTGGAGCGACTTGCCCGCGTCGATTTCGAGGTGCAGGCGCTCGATGCCGACCTCGCGGCTGGTGCCGTCCTTGAGGTCGAGGATGATCGTGCCCTCGCCCACGATCGGATGGGCGAACTGGCTGATCTGGTAGCCGAGCGGCAGGTCGGCGTAGAAGTAGTTCTTGCGGTCGAAGATCGAGCGGCGATTGATGATCGCGTTCAAGCCGAGGCCGGTCTTCACCGCCTGACGCACGCACTCGGCGTTGATCACCGGCAGCATGCCCGGCATGCCGCAGTCGAGGAACGCGACGTGGGTGTTCGGCTCGCCGCCGAAGGTGGCGGAAGCGCCGGAGAACAGCTTCGCCTGGGAGATCACCTGGGCATGGACTTCAAGCCCGATCACGACTTCCCACGGGCCGGTTTCGCCCTGAATGATGTAGCTGCTCATTTCACTTCCCTCCCCGCAGGAGCGTCGGCACGGCGGTAAACTCCGCGGCGGCTTCCATCACGCCCGCGGCGCGGAGGATGGTTTCCTCGTCGAACGGGCGACCGATGAGCTGCAAGCCCAAGGGCAGCCCCTTCTGCGAAAGCCCACCCGGCAGCGACATCGCGGGAACGCCCGCGAGCGACGCCGGAACCGTGAACACGTCGTTGAGATACATCGTGATCGGGTCGACCTTGTTGCCGCCCGCGATCGGGAAGGCGTCGGACGGCGCGGTCGGGGTGAGGATCACGTCGACGGTCTTGAACGCCTCGGCGAAGTCGTTGGCGATCAGCGCGCGGACCTTCTGCGCCTTCAAGTAATAGGCGTCGTAGTAGCCCGCCGAGAGAACGTAGGTGCCGATCAGGATGCGGCGCTTGACCTCCTTGCCGAAGCCCTTGGCACGGGTCTTCATGTACATCTCGTCGAGGTTGCCGCCTTCCTCGACCCGGAGGCCGTAGCGCACGCCGTCGTAGCGCGCGAGGTTGGAGGAGGCTTCCGCCGGGGCGACGATGTAGTAGGTCGCGAGCGCCTTGTCGGTGTGCGGCAGGGAGATGTCGACGATCTCCGCGCCCGCATCCTTGAGCCAGGCGATACCCTGGTCCCAGAGCGCCGCGATTTCGGAATCGAGGCCGTCGGGGCGGTATTCCTTCGGAATGCCGACCTTGAGGCCACGAATGTCGCCGGTGAGCGCCTTTTCGAAGTCGGGCAGGTCGACCTTGGCCGAGGTGCTGTCCTTCGGGTCGAAGCCCGCCATCTGGCCGAGCATGATCGCGGCGTCGCGCACGGTGTGGGTCATCGGCCCGGCCTGGTCGAGCGACGAGGCGAACGCGACGATGCCCCAGCGCGAGCAACGGCCGTAGGTCGGCTTCAAACCGACGATGCCGGTGAACGCGGCGGGCTGGCGGATCGAGCCGCCGGTGTCGGTGCCGGTGGCGGCGAGGCACATCCGCGCCGAAACCGCAGCCGCCGAACCGCCCGAGGAGCCGCCGGGAACCAGCTTCTCCGGGTCGTCCTCGGCCACCCACGGGCTGGTGACGTTGCCGTAGGCCGAGGTGATGTTGGCCGAACCCATGGCGAATTCGTCGAGGTTGGTCTTGCCCAGCATCACCGCGCCGCCGTCGCGGAGCTTGCCCGAGACGGTCGACTCATACTGCGGCTTGAAGCCTTCCAAGATCTTCGACGCGGCGGTGGTCTGCACGCCCTCGGTGCAGAACAGGTCCTTGATCGCCACCGGAGCGCCGTCCATCGGCCCCAGCACCTCGCCCTTGGCGCGGCGCGCATCGGAGGCCTTGGCGCGTTCCAGCGCCACGTCCGGGCAGGTGACGATGAACGCGTTGAGGTCCTTGCGGGCCTCCATCGCGCCCAAGAACGCCTCGGTCAGTTCGACGGAGGTATACTCGCCCTTCGCGAGCCCGTCGCGGGCCTCGGCGAGGGTCAGATTGGTCAGTTCGGTCATCGTGCTCACTCCACCACCTTCGGCACCAGGAAGTAGCCATCCACCGCTTCGGGGGCATTGGCCAAGGCCTTCTCGGGCATGTTGCCGTCGGTGACGACGTCGTCGCGCCAGAAGAGCTTCATCTGGGAGACAGAGGCCACCGGGGCGACGCCCTCGGTATCCACTTGCGCCAATTGCTCCACCCAACCCAGGATGCCGTTGAGTTCGTGGGCGAGTCCCTCGAGGTCTTCCTCGGGGATTTCCAATCGCGCCAGAAATCCAATCTTTCTGACTGTGGCCTTGTCGAGCGACATGGGATATCTGTCTCCAATAGAGTCTCTGCAGCGCGAACGCGCATCGGCATGGCTTATCAAACCCACCGCCTCGGCGCAATGCCGAGCGCCCAACTCTCAGGAATTTCCGATGATTTGCGACAGCATCGAGGCGTTCGCCGCCGCACTGCCGAGCTTCGGGGCGATCCTCGGGCTGGACCTGGGGTCGAAGACCATCGGCGTCGCGGTGTCCGACGTCACCCGCGCCATCGCCTCCCCCCTCACCCTGATCGAACGCAAGTCGCGCGACAAGGACATGGCGGCCCTCCTCGACGCGGTGAAAAGCCGCGAGGCGGTGGGAGCGATCATCGGCCTGCCGCTGCAAATGGATGGCGCGGAGGGCGAGCGCGCCGAGATCACCCGCGTGTTCGCCGCCCGCGTCGCAGCGGCATGGGACGCGCCGCTGCTGTTCTGGGACGAGCGGCTTTCGACGGCTGGCGTCGAGCGCTACCTGATCGGCGAGGCGGACATGACCCGCGCGCGCCGCAAGCAGGTGGTGGACCGCTCCGCCGCCGCCTTCATCCTCCAGGGCGCGCTCGACCGCCTGCGCCACATCCCCCGCTGACCGGAGCGCACCGATGAACGCCATCTTCTTCTGGATCGTCGCGATTTCCTTCGGCGTCGCCGGGTATCGCCAGATCGCCGCGCCCGACGGCATGGCCCCCGGCACCAGCCCGATGGAGGTTCTCGGCATCGGCATGATCGACGGCGCGGGCGGCGCGGTGACGCTGGCCATCGGCCTGATCGGGGTGATGACCCTGTTCCTCGGCCTGATGAAGGTGGCGGAAGCGGGCGGCCTGCTCGCGGTGATCGCGAAGACGCTGCGCCCCCTGATGGTGCGCCTGTTCCCCGACGTGCCCGCCAACCATCCGGCGATGGGCGCGATGATCATGAACCTTTCCGCCAACGCGCTGGGCCTCGGCAACGCCGCGACGCCGTTCGGCATCCGGGCGATGCAGCAGCTCGACCGCCTCAACCCGGTGAAAGGCACCGCCACCAACGCGATGGTGCTGTTTCTCGCGATCAACACCTCCTCGGTGACCATCCTCCCCACCGGCGTGATCGCGCTGCGCGCGGCGGCGGGCTCGGTGGACCCGGCGGGGATCGTCCCCACCACCCTGTTCGCGACGATTTTCTCGACCACCATCGCGATCGTCGGCGCCAAGCTCTATTGCCGCTTCTTCCCCGGCGGGGAGTCGGTGCCCTCCGCCGAGCCCGAAGACGACGTTGCCGCCGACGAGGAAACCGGCGCGTATCCGCTCTGGGTCTCGATCCTGGCGCTCGGCGTCATCGCCGCGATGATCCCGGCGACGGTGTTCTGGGGCCGCACCATCGCGCCCTGGATCGTGCCCGGCCTGATGATCGCCTTCCTCGGCTACGGCCTCGCGCGCAAGGTGCCGGTCTACGAGGTGTTCGTCGAAGGCGCGAAGGACGGCTTCCAGGTCGCGATCAAGATCATCCCCTACCTCGTCGCGATCCTCACCGCCGTCGCGATGTTCCGCGCCAGCGGCGCGATGGAGCTGATCCTCACGCCTTTGGGCGCGCTCACCGCCCACATCGGCCTGCCCGGCGAGGCGCTGCCGATGGCGCTGCTGCGGCCGCTCTCGGGCTCGGGGGCTTACGGCATCCTCGCGGCAGTGATCAACGACCCGAGCATCGGGCCGGACAGCCTCACCGGCTACATCGTCTCGACCCTGCAGGGCTCCAGCGAAACCACCTTCTACGTCATCGCGGTCTACTTCGGCGCGGTACAGGTCAAGCGGATGCGCCACACCCTGTGGGCCGCGCTCACCGCCGACGTCGCGGGCGTCGCGGCGGCGGTGTTCATCTGCAACCTGATGTACGGCTGACACTTTCCGATTCCGTGCCTATCTCTGCCTGAGCCCGGCGCTTCGTCGCGGCAACGGCGGGGGAGGCACGCATGACGACCACGGAACTCTTCATTGGCAGCACCGCCGACGGCGCGCCGCAAGCCCTCCCCCTCAAGCGCGCCAACCGCCACGGCCTGATCGCGGGCGCCACCGGTACCGGCAAGACCGTGACCCTGCAAGGCCTGATCGAGGGCTTCTCGGCGGCGGGGGTGCCGACCTTCGTTGCCGACGTCAAGGGCGACTTGGGCGGCCTCGGCATGGCCGGATCGCCGCTCTCCAAGACCCACGAAATCTTCGCCGCCCGCGCCCGCGAGATCGGCTTCGCCGACTGGCGCTACGCCGCCTGCCCGGTGCAGTGCTGGGACCTGTTCGGCGACCAGGGCCACCCGGTGCGCACCACGATTTCCGAAATGGGGCCGCTGCTGCTGGGGCGGCTGATGGAGCTGACCGAGGCGCAGGAGGGCGTGCTCAACATCGCCTTCCACGTCGCCGACCGGGAAAAGCTCCTGCTCCTCGACCTCGACGACCTCCAGGCGATGCTCGCCGCCTGCGCGACGCGCGCGGCGGAGCTTTCCACCACCTACGGCAACGTCTCGAAGGCCTCGGTCGGCGCGATCCAGCGCGCGCTGCTGCAACTCCGCGACCAGGGCGGCGACCGCTTCTTCGGCGAACCGGCACTGACTTTAAGCGACTTCATCCGCACCGACGAAACCGGACGCGGCGTCGTCAATCTCCTCGCCGCCGACCGGCTGATGGCGAGCCCGCGCCTCTACGCCACCTTCCTGCTCTGGCTGATGAGCGAGCTGTTCGAGCACCTGCCCGAAATCGGCGACCCGGAAAAGCCGGTGCTCGCCTTCTTCTTCGACGAGGCACACCTGCTGTTCGACAACGCGCCCAAGGCGCTGGTCGAAAAGATCGAGCAGGTGGTGCGGCTGATCCGCTCCAAGGGCGTCGGCATCTACTTCATCACCCAAAACCCGATCGACATCCCCGAGCGCATCGCAGGCCAGCTCGGCAACCGCGTCCAGCACGCGCTGCGCGCCTTCACGCCGCGCGACCAACAGGCGGTGCGGTCCGCCGCGACCACATTCCGCGCCAGCCCCGGCCTCGACGTCGCCACCGCGATCACCGAGTTGAAGGTCGGCGAGGCGCTGGTGTCGCTGCTCCAGCCCGACGGCGCGCCGAGCCCGGTGGCGCGCACCCTGATCCGCCCACCCGGCTCCCGCGTCGAGAT
>LUYR01000282.1 GCA_001603335.1 Rhodospirillales bacterium Alpha_05
ACCAGGCCGAGGATCAGGCCTATGGCGAGGGAGCCGAGCACGGTGAGGTAGACCGAGATGCCGATGGTGTAGGGCAGGGGCCAGAGGTCGAGCACGATATCCTGGCGGTTGGCGACGGCAAAGCCGATCGCCACGACGGCAACGGGGAGTCCGATGATCCAGGTCAGGATGCGCAACACGGGTTTCGCCTCTGGCGGGCGGAGCGCCGGCGGTCCGGAGCTCCGCGCAGGTGGTTAGTCGGCGGTTTCTTCGCCGTTGATCAGGTCGCGCAGCTGCTTGCCGGTCTTGAAGTACGGCACGACCTTGGAGCCGACGCGGACGGCATCGCCGGTGCGCGGGTTGCGGCCGGTGCGGGCGTCGCGGGTTTTGGTGGAGAACGCGCCGAAGCCGCGCAGTTCGACCCGGTCGCCACGGGCGAGCGCGAGGGTGACTTCCTCGAAGATCGTGGCGACGATCCGTTCCACATCCCGCTGATACAGATGCGGGTTGCGTTCGGAGAGGCGGGCGATCAGTTCAGACTTTGTCATAGCGTGCAATCTCCGAGAGATTTCGATGAGGGGGCTGTCGTTCCAGCCCCGTTGCATGCCGAAGCCCTTGACCCACAGGCGCGAAACCGCACCCGGTCAGGAACCGAAAATCGACCTATCGAATGTACCTGTTCTCGACACTGCCAGATTTCAACCCCTGCTTCAAGGTTAAGTGGTTTAGGGCAAAGCCTTTTTGCAGAACGTCCGGCAAACGAAAAACGCCGCCCCGAGGGGCGGCGTTTTCCGTCGTATCCGGAAACCCGGATTAGTTGGTCTTCTCGTCCTGCGCCTGGCGCAGGGCCGCGCCGAGGATGTCGCCGAGCGAAGCGCCGGAATCGGACGAACCGTATTCCGCCATCGCCTGCTTTTCCTCTTCCATTTCGCGGGCCTTGACCGAGAGGGTCAGCTTGCGGCTCTTCGCATCGATCTGGATGATCTTGGCGTCGATCTTTTCGCCGACGGCGAAGCGCTCGACGCGCTGCTCGGAACGCTCGCGCGAGAGATCGCCCTTGCGGATGAAGCCGGTGGCGCCGCCTTCGGCCGCGCTGACTTCAAGACCGGCCTCGGTCACCTGGGTGATGACGCAGGTGACGACCGCGCCCTTCTTCAGGCCCTTGGTGGCGTTCTCGAACGGGTCGTTGGTGAGCTGCTTCAGGCCGAGGCTGATGCGCTCCTTGTCGACGTCGACGTCGAGGATCTTGGCGGTGACCATGTCGCCCTTCTTGAAGGACTTCACCGCTTCCTCGCCGGTCATCTCCCAGGAGATGTCGGAGAGGTGAACCATGCCGTCGATGTCGCCCGGCAGGCCGACGAACATACCGAATTCGGTGATGTTCTTGACTTCGCCTTCCAGGGTCGAGCCGACCGGATGGTTGGCGACGAAGTCGGTCCACGGGTTGGACAGGCACTGCTTGAGGCCGAGGCTGATGCGACGCTTGTTCGGGTCGACATCGAGAACCATGACTTCCACTTCCTGGCTGGTCGAGACGATCTTGCCGGGGTGGATGTTCTTCTTGGTCCAGGACATTTCCGAGACGTGCACGAGGCCTTCGACACCCGGCTCCAGCTCGACGAACGCGCCGTAGTCGGTGATGTTGGTGACGCGGCCGGTGAACTTGGTGCCGACCGGGTACTTCGCCTCGACGCCCGACCACGGGTCGGCTTCGAGCTGCTTCATGCCCAGGCTGATGCGCTGGGTTTCGGAGTTGAAGCGGATCACCTGGACCTTGATGGTCTGGCCGATGGACAGCGCCTCGGCCGGGTGGTTGATGCGCTTCCAAGCGATGTCGGTGACGTGCAGCAGGCCGTCGACGCCGCCCAGGTCAACGAACGCACCGTAATCGGTGATGTTCTTGACCACGCCGTCGAGGATCTGGCCTTCCTTCAGGTTCTCGATCAGTTCGGAACGCTGTTCGGCGCGCGTCTCTTCGAGAACCGCACGACGGGAGACCACGATGTTGCCGCGCGAGCGGTCCATCTTGAGGATCTGGAACGGCTGCGGCTGACCCATGAGCGGGCCGATGTCGCGCACCGGACGGATATCGACCTGGCTGCCCGGCAGGAACGCCACGGCGCCCGAGAGGTCGACGGTGAAGCCGCCCTTGACGCGGCCGAAGATCACGCCGTTGACGCGCTGGTTGCCTTCGAAGGCCTTCTCCAGCTCGTTCCACGACTCTTCGCGACGCGCCTTTTCGCGCGACAGAACGACGAGGCCTTCCTTGTCTTCGTAGCGGTCGACGAAGACTTCGATGGTGTCGCCGATCTTGATCTCGGCCTTGTGGCCGAATTCCTTCAGGGGCACGCGGCCTTCAGACTTGAGGCCGACATCGACGAGGGCGAAGTCGTTGGTGATGGTGACGATGCGTCCGGTGAGGACAGAACCTTCGAGGCTTCCGCTCTGGGCGAAAGATTCTTCGAGGAGGGCGGCGAAATCTTCGTTCGCGCCGGGGATCATTCCGGTTTCGGTCATGCCGAAGGGGTTCCTTTTCACGTGTCGCTATCCGGGCCAACCGGTTTTTCCGGCGGTCTTGCCGCGCTTGCGACCTTGTTGCAACAAAAACCGCCACGGACGTAGAACCTACGTTCGTGGTGGTTCGCTCTGGCAGTGTCAGCCCGCGTTGCGTTCCTGGATTCCACGGAGCAGGGCGGCCGCACGGTCAAAGACCATATCGGCATCCATTTCCGTGGTGTCCAGAACGATGGCGTCATTTGCCGAGGCAAGCGGCGCCACTTTCCGGTCGCGGTCCCGTTCGTCGCGGGCGAGCATGTCCGCGAGAATGCGGTCCTGTATAGCGTCGATGCCCTTCGCCTGCAACTCCAAGGTCCGCCGCCGCGCCCGCTCGGTCACGGTGGCGGTGATGAAGAGCTTGAGGTCGGCCTGCGGGCAGACCACCGTGCCGATGTCGCGACCGTCCAAAACCGCGCCCTTGTAAGGGTTTGGCGGAGTCTGGGCGAAGTCGCGCTGGAACTTCAGCAGGGCGTCGCGGACATCGGGGATCGCCGCGACCTTGGAGGCGGCGTCCGCCGCGATTTCGTCGCGCAGGCGGGGCGACTCGAGACTCGCGAGCTCGAGGTGGCGCGCGGCGTGAATTGCGGCGGCGGGGTCGGCGGGGTCGCTGCCCATTTCCACCACGTGCATGCCGACGGCGCGATAGAGCAGGCCGGTGTCGAGGTAGGCGAGGTCGAAGGTGCTGGCGAGGCGGCGGGCGAGGGTGCCCTTGCCCGCGCCCGCGGGTCCGTCGATGGCGATGATCATTGGAGGTTCATCCCGAGAGAATTCATCAGGTCGGCGAAGCCGGGGAAGCTGGTGTCCACCGCGCGCACGTCGTCGATCGCGACCGGCGCCGCGCTCACCGCGCCCAAGACCAGGAACGCCATGGCGATGCGGTGGTCGAGGTTGGCGGCGATCGTCGCGCCGCCCTGAGGCGGGGTGGCGTTGCCGGTGACGACGATGTCGTCGCCCTCCGCCGCCACGTCCGCGCCGCAGGCTTTGAGACCGTTGACTACCGCGTCGAAGCGGTTGCTCTCCTTCACCCGCAATTCGGCGAGGCCCTGCATCCGGGTGACGCCCTCGGCGCAGGCGGCGGCGACGGCGAGCACCGGATATTCGTCGATCATCGAAGGCGCACGTTCAGGGGGCACCGACACGCCCTTGAGGCTGGAGGCGCGTACGCGCAGGTCGGCGACCGGCTCGCCCGCGACGTCGCGCGGGTTTTCAAGCGTGATGTCCGCGCCCATCTCGATCAGGGTCTCGAACACGCCGAAGCGCAGCGGATTGGTGCCGACGTTCTCGAGCACGATCTCCGAACCCGGCACGATCAGCGCCGCGATCGCCGGGAAGGCGGCGGACGACGGGTCGGCGGGCACGGAAATCTCGCACGGGCGCAGGCGCGGCTGGCCGACCAGGGTGATGGTGCGGACGCCGTCGGCGGCAACGGAAACGTTCAGCTCCGCGCCGAATCCGGTGAGCATGCGCTCGGTGTGGTCGCGGGTCGCCACCGGTTCGATCACCGTGGTGACGCCGGGAGTGTTGAGACCGGCGAGCAGCACCGCCGACTTCACCTGCGCCGAGGCGACCGGCACGGTGTAGGTCACCGGCGTCGGCGAGGCATTGCCGGTGATGCAAAGCGGCAGGCGGCCACCGGAGCGCGCCATGAACTGCGCACCGAACTCGGACAGCGGCGCGATCACCCGCTTCATCGGGCGGCTGCGCAGGCTGGCGTCGCCGGTGAACGCCGCGGTGATCGGGTGGGTGGCGATCAGGCCCATCAGCAGCCGCGCGCCGGTGCCCGCGTTGCCCATGTCGATCACGTCGGCGGGTTCGGCGAGGCC
>LUYR01000283.1 GCA_001603335.1 Rhodospirillales bacterium Alpha_05
AGCTCGGCGAAGCGCGCCTCGGTCATCGCGCGCGCGGCAAGGCGGTCGAGCTGGGCGATGGCGGCCGCCGCGACCTCCTGGTAGGCGTCCGACGCGTATTCGCCGATCCACTCGCGGTAGGGGTGGTCGGGTTTCGCCGCGAGCGCCGGGGCGAGGGCGCGGCCGATTTCGGCATAGCCGACGACGCAGGGCGCGAGCGCGACCGCGAGGTCGAGGAGATCGCCCGACGCGCCGCAGTCGAGGACGTAGCGGGTGTAGGCGACGGTCGCGGCGTGCTCGGGCGCGGCCTCGATGTCATGCGGCGAAAGTCCCCAGCGACCGCACAGCCGCACGTGCAGGTCCATCTCGCCGAGAATCGCGGCGAGGGCCGCCGACCCGGCGCGCATGTCGGCGAGGGTGCGGCTCTTGTAGACCGCGAGCGCGTTGGCGCGGGCGAACTGGATCAGAAACAGGTAGTCCTGCACCAGATAGGCGCGGAACGCCGCCTCGGGCAGCGTCCCGGCTTCCATCTGCCGCACGAAGGCGTGGTCGACGTAGCGGCTCCAGTCGGTCGCGGCGGCGCGCTTGAGGCGCTCGAATACGGTCATGCCTTTGGCCTCGCAGTGAAAAAATCCATAGACCGCACATAGGCGCGCCGCCGTGGACGGCAACCCCTCACGTCGGAAGGCGGCGGTCGTAGTCGGATTTGAGTCGGCTCCAGGCATCCCAGAACGGGCCGGGTTCGGTGCCTTCGAGGCGCGCGACCATGACGTCGAGGTGGGCGTGCCAGCCCGCGCCCACCATCAGCATGGTTTCGCGGTCGGGGAGGCGGCTGTGGGTGACGCTGAGCAGGACGTTTTCCCCGCGCGGCGCGAGCTCGAAGCGCACCTCGCCCGCCTCGCCCCAGGCGATCACCAGCAGGTGCGGCGGATCGAGTGCGAGAATCCGGCTTTCCAGGCGATGTTCGGCGTCGAAGTCGGCGGGGCGGCGGCTCGGCTGGGCCGAAAGCTCGTCGTTGCGCCAGACGAATTCGAAGGGCGCGCCGACGGTCATCTCCATCTCGCCGGCGGCCAGCCATTTGCGGCGCAGTTCGCTTTTCGTCAGGTAGTCCCAGACCCGTTCGATCGGGCCGGGCAGGATCCGCGCGATCTTGAGGGTGGTGGGTTCGATCAGCGTGCCGTAGGCGGAGGGCGAAGCACTGTCATTCATCGGTCTTCTCCTTGTCCGGGGAACGGATGGCGTCGTCCGCGCGGAGCACGCGGTCGAGGGCATCCAGGCGATCGGTCCAGAAGCGTTCGTAGAATCCGAGCCAGTCGTGGGCGGCGGCGAGCGGCCCTGGCTCGAGGCGGCAGACATGGGTGCGGCCGCGCACCTCGCGCCGGATCAGACCGGCGTGTTCTAGGGTCTTAATGTGCTTCGAGGCGGCGGCGAGGGAGATGGCGAACGGTGCCGCGAGTTGGCCGACGGTGCGTTCGCCGCCCGCGAGGCTGCGGAGCATCTGACGGCGGGTCGCGTCGCCGAGGGCGTGGAAAACGGCGTCCATGCTGGGCACTCCATGCTTAACCGACTGGTTGAATATGGAGTGCGGCCGCAAACGTTCAACCTGTGGGTTGAATAAATTTGCCGGTGCCGCTGCCGGAAACGAAAAAGGGCGCCGCGCGGCGCCCTTTCCGATCCGTTCGTAGCGGTGGGGCTATTCGCCCGCGACCGGCACTTCGGTGTGCGCCGCGGCCTTGCGGTTGAGCAGCGCGTAGACCAGGATCGCGCCGAAGGTCGCGGTGCCGATGCCGCCCAGAGTGAAGCCGCCGAGCTTGATGGTGAGGTCGCCCGCGCCCGCGATCACCGCCACGGCGGTGGTGATGAGGTTCTTGGTCTCGGCGAAGTCGACCTTGTTCTCGACCCAGATCCGCCCCGCGGTCGCGGTGATCAGGCCGAAGATCACGATCGAGAGGCCGCCGATCACCGGGCCGGGGATGGTGAGGATCAGTGCGCCGAACTTCGGCGAGAAGCCGAGCAGGATCGCAAACGCTGCGGCGACGACGAACACCAGGGTGGAGTAGATCTTGGTCACCGCCATCACGCCCATGTTCTCGGCGTAGGTGGTGACGCCGGTGCCGCCCGAGAAGCCGGAGAGGATCGTGGCGATGCCGTCGCCGACGAAGGCGCGGCCGATGTAGGGGTCGAGGTTGCGGCCGGTCATCGCGCCGATCGCCTTGATGTGGCCGAGGTTCTCCGCCACCAGGATGATCGCCACCGGGGCGATCAGCGCCATGGCGCTGGTGTCGAACACCGGCGCGGTGAAGTTCGGCATGCCGATCCACGGCGCGCTCGCGAGGTGCGAGAAGTCGATCGCCTTGCCCATGCCCATGACGTTGCCGCCGATGGCGTAGAAGACGTAGCCGAAGAAGCCGCCGATCAGCACCGGGATGCGGCGCAGCATGCCGGGCGCATAGACCGCAGCGATGCCCACCGCGACGATGGTGACGAGACCCGCCGCGAGGTCGAAGCCGGTGGCGCTCACCCCCTTGACCGCGATCGGCGCGAGGTTGAGGCCGATCGCCGCGACGATGCCGCCGGTGACCACCGGGGGCATCAGGGTTTCGATCCACTTGTAGCCCGCCTTCATCACCACCAGGCCGATCAGCAGGTAGACCACGCCCGCCGCGATGATCCCGCCGAGCGCCACCCCGACGTTCAGGTTCGGGCCGGACCCGGCGTAGGCGGAGGCCGCGATCACCACCGCGATGAACGAGAAGCTCGAGCCGAGGTAGGAGGGCACCCGGCCGCCGACGACGAGGAAGAAGATCAGCGTGCCGATGCCCGAGAACAGCACCGCGACATTGGGGTCGAAGCCCATGATGATCGGCGCGAGCACGGTCGAGCCGAACATCGCCACCACGTGCTGGAATCCGGCGACGACGGTTTGCGGCCAGGGCAGGCGCTCATCCGGCGCGACGCGATCACCGGTGGTCAGTTTCCACTCCGGAAGCCAGCTTTCTGAGGGGCTCTTATTCATATCGGTCTCGATTTTTTTGTGATTTTCCAATACGTCGCGGACAATTACGCGGACGGGCGAATAGCTTCAGGGTCAAATGGCGGTCCGCATGCAACACGCCGCTCTCGCGAACGAGGGAGCGGTGGAGGCGGCACAACGGGTTTGGCTAAGGCGACAGCTTCGCACATGTTCGCCGCCGATGCCACCCAGACCTTGCGACTTTCGCCTAGAATCTCGGCATGCCCGCCAAGGTGCGGTTTTGCCGCGCGAAAAGCGGGCAGATCGGGATGATTTTGGTTTGCGGCGCGGGCGCGGGCGGACGATAGTGGCGCGAATCCCGGCGAAGGAGATCCGAGTGAAGCGTGGGGCGTTGGGGCCGGAAACGGTCGGGCTGCTGTTGCTGATTCCGCCGCCGCTGTTCTGGGCGGGCAACTTCATCGTCGGCCGCGCGATGCGCGGCGACGTGCCGCCGCTCACCCTGTCGTTCTGGCGCTGGGCGATCGCCTTCGTCTGCCTGCTCCCCTTCGCGTGGCGGCCGATGCGGCGCGACCGCGCGCTCTATTGGCGGCACCGTTGGCTGATCCTGCGCATCACCATCGTTGGTGTGGTGGCGTTCAACTCGCTGGTCTACGTCGGCCTGCAATGGACCGCCGCCGCCAACGGCCTGCTGCTCAACTCCTTCATCCCGATCCTGATCGTGCTGTTCGGCGCGGTGTTCTTCGGTCAGCGGCTGCGCCCGGCGCAGGGCTTCGGCATGGCGCTGTCGTTCGCGGGCGTGCTCACCATCATCCTCCACGGCGAATGGGCGCGGCTGCTCACGCTCGAATTCTCGCGGGGGGACGTGGTGGTGTTCGCGGCGATGGTCTGCTGGGCGTTCTACACCCTGTGGCTGCGCGCCGTGCCGCCCGAGATCGACCGAATCGGCCTGATGGGGGTGCAGATCGGCGTGGCGTTCGTCTTCCTCGTGCCGATGTACCTGGGCGAACTCGCCTACGGTTACGCGCCGGTGTGGCGGGTGGAGAGCTTCGGTGCGCTCGCCTACCTCGGCATCTTCCCCTCGGTGCTGGCCTACCTGTTCTACAACATCGGCGTCGCGCGCGTCGGCGCGGCGCGGGCGGGGCTGTTCACCCACCTCATCCCTGCGTTCGGCGTGGTCTTGGCGGTGGTGTTCCTGCACGAGCCGATTCACGCCTACCATGCCGTTGGCATGGCCGCGATCCTTGCCGGGATCGCCTGCGCCGTGCGGGCACCCACCGCGCCCCAGCCGCTTGCCGCCGACGCGCAGAAATGAGTCCATGCCGCAAACGCGCGCCGTTATGATGGCCGCAATCTCAGAAACCTGCCTCGGGAGTGCTGCGACAATGACCGCCATCGCCAAGATTCTGCTGCTCGGTTCGGGCGAACTCGGCCGCGAATTCGTGATCTCGGCCAAGCGCCTCGGCGCGCACGTGATCGCCTGCGACAGCTACGCCGGAGCCCCGGCGATGCAGCTCGCCGACGAAGCCGAGGTGTTCTCGATGCTCGATGCCGATGCGCTCAGCAAGGCGATCGAGAAGCACAAGCCGGATTACATCGTTCCCGAGATCGAGGCGATCCGCACCGAGGTGCTGAAGGACTACGAGGACAAGGGCTTCAACGTCGTGCCCTCGGCGCGCGCGACGATCATGACGATGAACCGCGACCGCATCCGCGAGGTCGCCGCCTCCGAGCTCGGCCTGCTCACCTCGAAGTACCTCTACGCCGAAACCCTGGACGAAATGCGCAAGGCGGTGGCCGAGGTCGGCATTCCCTGCGTGGTCAAGCCGGTGATGTCGTCGTCGGGCAAGGGGCAGAGCACGATCCGCGCCGAAGACGGCGTCGACGCCGCCTGGGACTACGCGGTGGCGGGGATGCGCGGCGACCGCCAGCGGGTGATCGTCGAGGCGTTCATTCCCTTCGACTACGAAATCACCCTGCTCACCGTCCGCACCCGCGACGGCGTGCTGTTCTGCGACCCGATCGGGCATCGCCAGGAGCGCGGCGACTATCAGGAAAGCTGGCAGCCCGCCCGGATGTCGGACAAGGCGGTGGCCGACGCCCAGGCGATGGCGAAGGCGGTGGTCGACAACTTGGGCGGCTACGGCCTGTTCGGCGTCGAGTTCTTCGTCGTCGGCGACACCGTGATCTTCTCCGAGCTGTCGCCGCGCCCGCACGATACCGGCATGGTGACGCTGATCTCGCAGAACCTCACCGAGTTCGACCTGCATGCCCGCGCGATCCTCGGCCTGCCGATCCCGCGCCTCACCCAGCACGGCCCGAGCGCCTCG
>LUYR01000284.1 GCA_001603335.1 Rhodospirillales bacterium Alpha_05
CCTATCGCGCGTTCGAGGTCGGCATCATGGCGGCGCTCGGGGTGCCGGAGGCGCTCGTCGGCGTCACCGATCCCGAAGCCAAGTGGAAGCGCGCCGACGTTCGCCAAGGCTTCGCCGATGGGCGGATCGCCTATGTCGGCGACAGCACCAAGGTGGATTTCGAGCGGATCAAGGCCCAGCACCCCGAACTGGTGATGACCTGGGATCCCTCGATCGTGCCGATGATGGACAGCCTCGGGATTCCGGTGGTGGTGACTTCGACGCCGGTGGCCACCTGCCTTGCCACCCACCTGCGCTTCGTCGAGTTCATCGCGCCGTTCTTCGGCAAGGAGAAGGAGGGGCGGGCGTACTACGAGAAGGTCGCCGCCGCCCTCGCCGACATCCGCGCCCGCACCAAGGGCATGCCGCAACCCAAGGCGATGTGGGGCGACATCTACGAGAAGCGGGTGCTGGTGGAGCCCGGCAACGCCTGGGTGGCCGAACTGATCGGCCTGGCGCAGAGTGACTACCTGTTCAACGACGTCTACGGCACCTCGTGCGTCGAGATTTCCACCGAGCGCTTCATCTACAGCGGCAAGGACGCGGACATCTACTTCACCTACCGCACCCCCGACAAGGGCGCGACCTCGAAGGACAAGCTCGCCCGCACCAACCCGCTGATCAGCCGCCTGAAGCCCCTCGGGCCGGAGGGCAAGGTCTATGCGCCGCTGCCGGGCTACGCCCAGTCGGCCGACCGGCTGGACGACATCCTGGTGGAGATTTCCTCGATCCTCCACCCCGAGGCGTATCCCGGCCGCCAACTCACCTACTTCACCCAACTGCCCGACCTCGATCCGCCGAAAACCGAAAGGAACTGAGGCATGAACGCCGAAATCGCCGCCGCTCCGGCGCGTGCCGCCCTCGATCGCCGCACCCTGGCGTTTGCCGTGCTGGCGGGGCTGGTCGCGCTGATGATGCTGCTCAATCTGCGCATCGGCTCGATCTCCTACACCACCGCCGAGATCGTCGATGCGCTCCTGAATCCCGGGTCGTCGTCGGATCTCGCCTACATCGTCTGGAACATCCGCCTGCCGCGCGCGGTCTCGGCGGTGATGGGTGGAGCGTTCCTCGCCACCTCCGGCCTGCTGTTGCAGGTCTACTTCCGCAACCCGATCGTCGGGCCGTTCATTCTCGGCATTTCCTCGGGCGCGACGGTGATGGTGTCGCTGGTGATGCTCACCAGCCTCGGTCTCGGCTTCGGCGCCTACGCGCCGTTCCTCAACACCATTTCCGCCTGCATCGGCGCTTATGCGGTGACGCTGGTGGTGGTGGCGATTGCCTCCCGGGTGAAGAGCGGGGTGACGCTGCTGATCGTCGGCCTGATGATGGGCTACCTTTGCGGCGCGTTCACCTCAATCCTCACCGCGCTGGCCGAGAAGGAGTCGATCAAGGGCTTCGTGCTCTGGCAGATGGGCAGCTTCTCCGGCTTCAAATGGATCGAGGTGTGGTTGCTCGCGGGCGTGGGCGGCGCGCTGCTCGGCGGCATCTACCTGCTTGCCAAGCCGCTCAACGCCTTCCTCCTCGGCGAGGACTACGCCGCCTCGATGGGCGTGGACATCCGCCGCTTCCGCGTGATGATCCTGCTTGCGGCCTCCTCCCTCGCCGGGTTGGTGACCTCCCTCGCCGGGCCGGTGGCGTTCATCGGTCTTGCGATTCCGCACATGGCGCGCCTCACCCTCGGTACCTCCGACAACCGTATCCTGGTGCCGGGCGCGTGCCTGATGGGGGCGTTCGTCACCAGCCTGTGCGACCTGATCGCGCGGATGTGGCTGTCGCCGGTGGAATTGCCGCTGTCGGCGATCACCGCGTTCTTCGGCGCGCCGATCGTCATCGGCTTGTTGCTCAAGCGGGGGATGCGCTGATGGAAACCCTGGTTCGTTGCACCGGCCTTGAGGTCGGCTACCGCAAGCCGGTGCTCTCGGGTATCGACGCCGAGATTCCCGCCGGGCAGTTCGTCGGCCTGCTCGGGCCGAACGGCGCGGGCAAGACCACCCTGCTGCGCACGCTCTCGCGCCACCTCAAGCCGCGCGCCGGGAGCATCGCCATCGCCGGGCGCGACCTCGGCGCGATTCCGGCGATCGACCTCGCGCGTCTGGTCGCGGTGTGCCTCACCGACACCGCGCGGCCGCCGCTGCTCTCGGTGTTCGAATACGTCGCCCTCGGCCGGTATCCGCATACGGATTTCATGGGACGCCTCGCGCCGCGCGACGAGCGGGTGGTGGAAGACGCCCTCGCGGCGGTGGCGGCGGAAGGACTCGCCGACCGGCTGGTGGAGCAATTGAGCGACGGCGAGCGGCAGAAGGCGGTGCTCGCCCGCGCTCTGGCGCAGGAGCCCCGGGTGATGCTGCTCGATGAGCCGACCGCGCACCTTGATCTCAAGCACCGCATCGAGGTGATGGGGATTCTGCGCGGGCTGTGCCGTTCGCGCGGGCTTACGGTGGTGGCCTCGCTCCACGATGTCGACGTCGCCGCCAAGGTCGCCGACCGGGTGATGCTGGTGAAGGATGGCCGGATGCGCGCCTTCGGCATGCCCGAGGCGGTGCTGACCGCCGCCACGGTGGCCGAGCTTTACGACTTCCGCGCCGCCGATTTCGATTCCCGCCTGGGCGGCATCGAATTGCGCGGCGCCGTCGCCAACGGCCGCGCCTTCGTCGTCGCCGGGCGCGGCAGCGGCGCGGCGGTGTTCCGCCTGCTGGCGAAGCAGGGGGTGGCGATCTCCACCGGCGTGCTCGCCGAGGGCGATCTCGACGCTTTCGTCGCCGCCGCCCTCGGGGCCGAGAGCTTCGTCCGCCCGGCTGGCGCGAACGGCGACGACCGCACCGTCGAGGCGGCGTTCGCGGCGCTGGCGCATTGCGATTTCGTCGTCGATTGCGGTCTGCCCGATGCCTCCTGCCGCGATCTCGCCGCCGCGGCGGTCGCGCGCGGTCTGCCGCTCTATCACGCCTCGGGCGAGGGTGCCGGGCTTGCGGAATTGGCCGACGCGGTGGGGCGACGCTGAACCCCGGGAGGGCGGAATCGATGCTGCTGCGCCGGGTGTTCGACGCGATCGAACTGCACCGCGACGACAAGTTCGTGGCGTTGCGCTTTCTCGCGCCGCATCGCGTGATCTCGACCTGCCTCGACAACGGCGGCGTCGTCGATGGATTAGACCTCGTCTACAACCATCAGCTTTGCGAGCCCACCGGGCCGCTGTCGCGCCATCCGTCGCGCGCGGCAATCGAGCGCCCCGATCTCTACGCCGCGGCGTTGCTGGAGCGTCACGGCTTTTCTGGCCTGCGCGCCGCCCAGTTGGGCACCGCCGCGAACATGGGCAACCTCGCGGTGGCGGAGGAGAGGTTCCGCGGTATCGCCGTGGTGGCGGTGGCCACCGGCGGAGTCGATGGCAATGCCGCGCGAGCGGGCGATCCGGCCTCGGGATACGAATTCGACGGCCGCTACGAGCCGATCGCGCGCGAGCAACCGCCCGCGCACGGCACCATCAACGTGATCGTCGCGATCAACCAACCCCTCGTCGATGGCGCGTTGGTGCGTGCGGTGATGACCGCCACCGAAGCGAAGGCGGCGGCGCTGCAAGAGCTTTCCATCCCTTCGCGCTATTCCGCGCAGCTCGCCACCGGCACCGGAACCGATCAGGTCGCGGTGTGCGTGCCGCTTGCCGGAACCTCGGCGCCGTTGCGCGGCGCCGGGCACCACACCACGGCAGGCGAGTTGATCGGTCGCGCGGTACTCCAGGCGGTGAAGGAAACCCTGGTGTTTCAGAATGGTCTGCACCCCGCCGACCGGGGGTCGTGCGCACGGTTGATGGAGCGTTTCGGCTTTCGCGGCGATGCGCTGGCCGAGGCGATCGCGCCGACCCTGCCGCCGGATGCGGCGGAAAGCCTGCGCCGCGCTCCGGCGATGCTGGAGCGCGATCCACCCACGATGCTGGCGCTTGCCGCCTATCTCCATGTTTGGGACCAGATCGCCTGGGGTGCCGCGCCCGGACCGTGCCGACGCGAGGCGGCTGCCGATCACGGCGCGCAGATCGCGGCTGCTGCCTCGGGGCGGCGCGACTTGTGGTCGGAATTTCGCGCGGCGATCGCC
>LUYR01000285.1 GCA_001603335.1 Rhodospirillales bacterium Alpha_05
AGCCGTCGGCGAGGGTGCTGCGGGCGATCTCGCCGCTGCGGGTGAGCGTGTCGGCGCGGAGCGTGTCGACGATACGCGGCGATGCGACCGCCGCGACGAGGCATGCGGCGACGGCGGCGACGCGCACCAGGAGCCGATTGCAGTTGGCGGCGTGCGGCGGTGCGGCGAGGGCTTCGCCCGAGGCGATCCAAGCGCGCTCGGCGAGGGTCCAGGCACGGCGGTGGCGCTCGTCGGCGTCGATCCAGGCGCGGGTGCGGGCGTCGAGCGCGGTATCGGCGGGGGCTGCGCGAACCGCGAGCATGCGCTCCGCTGCTTCGGCGAGGAGCTGGCGCGGCAGCGCGGGTTTTCGGGTGCCGGAGGGTGCGTGGCTCATGAATCCTGCTCCTCCAGGGAGGCCATCACCTGGGTCAGGGCATCGCGGGTGAGGCGGTGGGCGGTGGCGGTGGAAACCCCGATCTGCTCGCCGATTTCGCGGAAGGTCAGGCCGTAGATGCGGTGCAGGACGAAGGCGCGGCGCTGCCGCGGCGGCATCGCCCCGATCGCGGAGCATGCGGCGCGGAGATCCTGGCGGCAGAGGGAAAGGTCTTCGGGAGACTTGGTCGGCGGGTGGAGCAGGCAGGCGGCAGCGCAACCGGAGACGGCACGGCTCTCGGCACCGCGTCGCCGCACGTGGTCGAAGGCGAGGTTGCGCACCATGCGCTGGAGATAGGCGGCGGGGTTGAGCGCATCCGTCGCCACCGCCTCGTCGCAAACGAAGCGCATGCAGGAATCCTGCACCACGTCCTCGGCGCGGATGCGACAGCCGACGATCGCCGCCGCCAGCCGCACCAGCGCGGGGCGATGGACGAGAAAAATCGTAAGCCGGCATTCGCGGGCGTCGGTCAACGGTCGTTTCCCCTGATGTGCCGGAACCCCCATCCCGGCATCGCCGCGACGTATGCGGCTCATCAGGGATAACGCCGTTGCGAATCATTTGCAACAACCCGCCCGGCAATCGCTGCGCCACCGCCCCGGTTTGTGACGCGGCACACTTTCCCAGGTTGTCCTGGGGGGATAGGGTGCTCCAGGTAAAGTTGGGTTTGGTGTCATTCGCATGGGGGAGCGAAGGAATGCGCGCAATTGGTCTTGCGGTTCTGGCAACGCTGGCGGGGGCGTGCGTCGCGCATGCCGAAGAGGCACGCCATACCACGGTGACGGTGTATTCGATCGGCATCGCCCTGGTCGAGGATACCCGCGACGTCGGGTTTGCGGCGGGGCGGTCGACGATCCAGTTCCCCGACGTTTCGGCGAAGATCCGGCCCGAGACCGCGAGCCTCGCGGCGAACGGCGTGACGGTGGTGGAGCAGAATTTCGACTTCGACCTGCTGACGCCCGCGAAGCTGATGGAAAAGGCATTGGGACAGACGGTGAAGATCGTGCGGACCAATCCTGGAACCGGCGAGCAGGTCGAGGAAGAGGCGACCGTGCTCTCGACTCAGCAGGGCGTGGTGCTCAAGATCGGCGATCGCATCGAGGTGCTGCGCGACGATGGCGTGCCGACACGGGTGATCTTCGACAAAGTGCCGGAAAACCTCCGCGCGCGCCCGACGCTCTCGATTCTCGTCGCTTCCGGAAAGGCGGGGGTCCGCCCCGCCACTCTTAGCTACATCACGCCCGGTCTGGGGTGGAAGGCGGACTACGTCGCGAACTACGACGAGCACGCCGGGACCCTCGATCTGCAAGGCTGGGTGACGCTGACCAATACCACCAACGTCGCCTATCCCGACGCCAAGGTGAAGATCGCGACCGGAGCGGTAAGCAGCGGCGGCTTGTCGGGGAGCCGGAGTCCCATGCGCGGCAACGGTGCTCAGGAGGCGGGGCTTAGCGATAAGGTGACTCTTTTCGACCTGCCGGAGGCGGTGACCATCGCCGACAAGCAATCGAAACAGGTCGGTCTGGTCGAACTGAAGGGCGTCCAAGCATCCAAGGTTTATCGGTCGGTGTGGTCGGCCGAACCCGGCAATCAATATTCGGGCACTGGGAAGCCGGCGAAGGCGCAGGTGGTTCTGCGCTTTGCGGCGAAGGATGAAGCGGGGCGGGAGTGGCGGTTGCCGCGTGGCGCGTTCCGAAGCTTCGTCCGGGACGCCAAGGGCGAGGCGCAGTTCGTCGGCGAAACCCAAATCGGCGACATCGCCACCGGCGGTAAGGTCGACGCCGCGATCTCGGAGGCGTTCGACATCGAAGTCCAGCCCAAGCTCGTGGTCGTCCAGCAGTTCGGTTCGTCCGGTCGGCGGCGCACGATGGAGTACACGGTTACCAACGCGTCCGACGCGGATGTCGAGGTGGAGATCGAGGAGGGCGGCATGCGGTCGGACCTGCGGGTGGTGGCAGAAAGCGTGCGCAGCGTCGCCCTCGACGCGTATCGGCGGCAGTGGACGCTACGGGTTTCCGCGAAGGACAAGGCGGTATTGAACGCGGTGATCGAGGAAGGACGATGATCCTTCGCGTCGCCGCCTGCGTGCTTGCGGTTCTGGCGTCCCCGGCATTTGCCGAGGAGGTGACGTCGGCGCGCATCGACGGCGTATCGGCGACGCTGTACCAGACGCTTCGCGGCTACCCCGACGTCGCGCTGGTTTCCGAGACGCGCACTGTCAAGCTGCCGGCGGGGGATACCGTCATCCATTTCGAAGGCGTGGCGGCGTCGCTGATTCCCCAGACCGTCCAGGTGGAAGGGCTGCCCGGTACGCCGCAGGGAACCGACTTCGATTTCGCGACCTTTGCGGCCGCGACGGTCTTGGATCGCAGCGTCGGCCTTCCCGCCGAACTGATCCAGTCGCCGCCGAAGTCCGCCGAAATTCGGCGCTCGGGGACGTTGGTTTCGCAGCAGGGGATCGTGGCGTTCGCCAGCGACGCCGGGGTCGAAGCCTTCGGCTGCGGCGGGCCGCCCTCCCGGTTGGTGGTCGGCGTTCCGCCCGGTTTGCGCGCCAAGCCGGATCTCTCGGTGCGGGTGTGGGTCGAACGGGCGGGCGTTTATCCGCTCCGGATCTCGTATCTCGCCGATCGGGTCCGTTGGCGCGCGGTCTATGTCGCCAAGGTCGCGGAAGACGGACGCCGGATCGATCTCGAAGGTCGGGTGGTCGTGGAAAATGCTTCGGCCACCCAATTCGACAGCACGCCGTCGCGCTTCGTCTTCGGCAATCTGGCGCGTTTGCACGAAACCAAAGCTCCGATGTTTGGAACAGTTCACGGGATGCGGGATTGCTGGGGGCTGGCGCGTACCCACCAGCCGGTTTTCGAGGAACCTCCCGAAGTTCAGGCGATGGCGGGTAGGGCGCTTGCGAAGGAGTCGGCGCGCGCCGAGCCGATGCACGAAATCGAGGCCGAAACCCTTGGCGATCTCAAGCTCTTTCGCGTGAACGCACCGATCCGGATCGCGCCGTCTCAGAAAAAAACCTTCACCTTCATGGTCTCGCGGGCGGTGAAGGCGGAACCCTTCTTCCTGGTGCCGTTCCTCATCCGTCGGGCGGCGGACGGTGAAAGCACGCGGCAAGGCTGGCGGGTGGCCAACACCAAGGCCGCGGGGCTGGGCGAACCTCTGCCCGAAGGCGAGGTCGCGCTCTATCGAGGCAAGTCCACCTATCTCGGCGACGACGAAATCCCCAACGGCGTCGCCGAAGGCGGGCGGCTGGAGCTTGTGGGGAGTCCGACCGGAGAGGTTCTGTTCGATCACCGCTTGATCGCGGAAAAAACCTCGGTCCGGATGCACGACCTCGTGGATCGCACCCGATCCCTGGTCTTGACCAACACTGCAAATCATCCGGTCCTGGTGGAGTATCGGTTGCCGCAAGACCGGGTCAGGTCGGTGTGGTCGGGCCTCGAAGGCGTTGTGGGAGAAAATCGCACCTGGATCTGGCGTGGGCGATTGGCGGCTCACGAACGCCGTGAGCTTCTGCCGGAGACGGAAGAATACCGCTAGGAGCCCGATTTGCGTGGGCGATCCGGCCTACGCCAATGGACCGGTAAGGTAGAGATTGACGCGGATGCCGCCGTGCAGGACAGGCGGCCGCGGCTTGCCGAAGGGGAGGCCGGTGGCCTGGGCGAGCGCGGCTTCGTTGGTGATCACGCCGACGCGCCAGCCGGAGAAGCGCGCGCTCAGGGTCTGCCCGAGGGCGCGGTAGAGCGCGGTGAGCTCCTTACGGTCGCCGATGCGCTGGCCGTAGGGCGGGTTGACGATCACCAGTCCGGGCGTGCCCTCGGGCGCGGGCAGGTCGCTGATCGCGCGCTGCCGGAAATCAGTGCTCTCGGCGACGCCCGCACGCGCGGCGTTGGCGCGGCTCATCTCGATCGCGCCCGCGTCGCGGTCGCTGCCGTGGAAGATGATGGCCGGGGCGTTCGGCGCTTCCACGCGGCGCATCGCCTGCCATGCCGCGTCGTCGAAGGTGGCGAGGGTCTCGAAGGCGAAATGGCGCGAGCGGCCGGGCTTCAATCCCGCCGCGATTTCCGCCGCCTCGATCACGAAGGTGCCCGAGCCGCACATCGGGTCGACCACCGGCTCCGCGCCGTCGAAGCCGCACTGCCGCAGGAACAGGGCGGCGAGGGTCTCGCGCATCGGCGCCTTGTTCACCGCTTCCTTGTGGCTGCGCTTGTGCAGCGGCTCGCCCGAGGTGTCGATGCTGATGGTGCAGAGGTCGTCGTCGATGCGTGCCTTGACCACGATTTCGGCGTCGTCGGAGATCGGCGCGCCGAGTTCCTCGCGGATCGCGCGGGTGATCCGCTCGGCCACCGCGCCGCCGTGGTAGATGCGGGAGTTTTTCGCCGCCGAGGCTTCGATCTTCACCGGCACGTCGGGGCGCAGGAACGCGCTCCAGGCGACCTTGCGCGCGCGTTTGTCGAGCTGTGCGAGGTGGAAGGCGCGGAACGCCGCGATCCGGGCCAGAACCCGGCTCGCGCCGCGCAGTTCGAGATTGGCGCGCCAAACCTCGGCCCAGCCGCCGCTGACGGTGACGCCGCCGGTGACGGTTTTGGGATTGGCG
>LUYR01000286.1 GCA_001603335.1 Rhodospirillales bacterium Alpha_05
GCAGGGCGTCGAGGGCGGCGCGATAGCAGCTGCGGTCGCGGCGCAGGGTTTCGAGCTCGCGGCGCGCGGCGGCCTGGGCGTCGACTTCGCGGGTGATGTCGGAGAACCACAGCACCGAGGTGAGGCGCTCTCCCGGAACGTCGTCGGCGCGCACGCCGGTGATCCGAAGAACGCGGCCACAGCCCGGCGCGGCGGCGGTACGGATGAAGGTTTCGCCCTGCTGGATCAGTGCCGCGAGGGGAGCGGCGAGAGCTTCGGCGTCGGCGTTTTCGAGCGCGGCGAGCACCGCGTCGAGCCCCGAGTCCTCGCCCATCGGCAAAGCGAGCAGCACCGCGAGGCGGCGGCTGCACGAGATCGTGCAGGCGTCGACGGTTTCGGCATCGGGATCGTGGATGAACACCAGCGCGCCGTCACCGGCGTGGGCGAGAATGCCTTCGAGGCGGCGGGTTTCCTCGGCGCGCAACGCATCGACGGCGCGGCTGCGGCGCAATTGCACGGCGCCGACGCCCCCGATCGAGAGCGCGGCGACCGCGAACCCGGTCGCGGCGGGGGCGACCCAGGGCAGCAGTTCGGTCAAAACCGGAACCATGAGTGCCCCTTACCCCCTTTGCCGCAACCTTGTGGCGAGACCGGACAGGTCTCGCCCATTCCTTAGTAGCGATATTCCTCCGGCTTGAACGGGCCGTCAACCGAAACGCCGATGTAGGCGGCCTGCTCGGACGACAACTTGGAGAGCTTGACGCCGAGCTTGGCGAGGTGCAGCGCGGCGACCTTCTCGTCGAGGGTCTTGGGCAGCACGTAGACCTTGCGCTCGTACTTGTCGGCGTGGTTCCACAACTCGATCTGCGCCAGCACCTGGTTGGTGAACGAGGCCGACATCACGAAGCTCGGGTGACCGGTGGCGCAGCCGAGGTTGACCAGGCGGCCTTCCGCCAGGACGACGATGCGCTTGCCGTCGGGGAACTCGACCTCGTCGACCTGCGGCTTGACCGGCAGCCACTTGAAGTTGCGCAGGCCCGCGATCTGGATCTCGCTGTCGAAGTGGCCGATGTTGCAGACGATCGCCCGGTCCTTCATCGCGCGCATGTGGTCGACGGTGATCACGTCGATGTTGCCGGTGCAGGTGACGAAGATGTCGCCGCGGGTCGCGGCCTCGTCCATCGTCGTTACCTCGTAGCCTTCCATCGCCGCCTGGAGCGCGCAGATCGGGTCGGCCTCGGTGACGATGACGCGGCAACCGGCGCGGCTCAAGCTGTCCGCCGAGCCCTTGCCGACGTCGCCGAAGCCCGCGACCACGGCGACCTTGCCCGCCATCATCACGTCGGTGGCGCGGCGGATGCCGTCCACCAGCGATTCACGGCAGCCGTACTTGTTGTCGAACTTCGACTTGGTGACGCTGTCGTTGACGTTGATCGCCGGAACCTTGAGCGTGCCCTTCTTCACCATCTCGTGCAGGCGATGCACGCCGGTGGTGGTCTCTTCCGAGAGGCCCTTCACGTCCTTGAGGAGCTCGGGGAACTTCTCGTGCATCATCACGGTGAGGTCGCCGCCGTCGTCGAGGATCATGTTCGGACGCCAGCCGTCGGTGCCGATGATCGTCTGCTCGATGCACCAGTCGGCCTCTTCGTTGGTCTCGCCCTTCCAGGCGAACACCGGAATGCCGGCGGCGGCGATCGCCGCGGCGGCGTGGTCCTGGGTCGAGAAGATGTTGCACGACGACCAGCGCACCGTCGCGCCCAACGCCACGAGGGTCTCGATCAGCACCGCGGTCTGGATCGTCATGTGGAGGCAGCCCGCGATTCGCGCCCCCTTCAAGGGCTGCGACGCACCGAATTCGGCGCGCAGCGCCATCAGGCCCGGCATCTCGGTCTCGGCGATGGCGATTTCCTTGCGGCCCCAATCCGCGAGTCCGATGTCGGCGACCTTGTAATCGGTGAACTGAGTCATTCGAGCGACCCTCCAAAAACATCCAATACAACTGCCCGCCAAGCACATTCGCGCGAGGCGGCAAAAAGCGGGGCGGATCATATCGGCACTCGCGCCGCATCACAACCCATTATCCGGCACGGCCACGGGGCGCTTGCCGACCTCCGCAAGGTGGGCTTATACGTCGGACTTTCAGGGAAGGATCGCAGTCATGGAGCACGTCGTCGGCGTCTTCGCGCCGGTATTCGCCATCACGCTTGTCGGCTTCATCTGCGGCCACCTCAAACTCCTCGGCCCCGCCGGGCCGACGGTGCTCTCGCGCTTCGTCTTCTACGTCGCGATGCCGCCCCTCTTCTTCAGTACCTTGGCGAAGCGCGACTTCGCCGAAATCGCCCACTGGGGCTACCTCGCGAGCTACACCGTCGCGATCCTCGTCGGCGGCCTCACCTTCCTGTTCATCGGCCGCCGGGTGTTCAAGGAGCGGGGCGCGAAGCTCTCGCTCGGCATCTTCACCGCGATCAACGGCAACGCAGGCTACCTCGGCATCCCGATCTGCCTCTACGCCTTCGGCACGCCGCTGCCTGCGATCCTCGCCACCCTGGTGCACATGATCTTCGTCTACCCGATCCTGATCACCTGGATCGAGCTCGACCTCGCGCGGCAGAACGGCGCGCCCGCGTCCTCGATCGTCGCCAAGGTCGGCCAGGTGTTCCTGGTGGTGCTGAAGAACCCGCTGCTGCTCGCCAACTTCGCCGGCGTCGCGGTGGCGGCGATCGGCCTCTCCATCCCCGAGACCATACTGCGCACCTGCGACCTCCTCGGCCACGGCGCGATCCCGGCGGCGATCTTCACCCTCGGCCTGACGCTGTCGGAAAAGGACGTCGAGGACGCCGCGAGCGGCGGCGACACCCGCGAAATCGCGGTGGTGTCGCTGATCAAGCTGGCGCTGATCCCGGTCGTGGCGTTCGTCGTCGGCCGCTTCGTCTTCGGCCTCGACGACGCGCAGGTGGCGTCTCTGGTGTTCGTCGCCGCGCTGCCCTCGCCGAAGAACGCCTTCATCCTGGCGCAACGCTACGGCGTCTACGTGCGGCGCGCGGCGATGACCGTGTTCGTCACCACCGTCGCCTCGGCGATTACCCTGCCGCTGATCCTGCTCGCCCTCGGCACCGACTTCTAACCCCGGGTTGACGAACGGTTTCGCGAGGCTCAGGCTCAAGCTCCCCACTCCGGAGGAGCCCCAGCATGAGCCTTGCGATCGACCGCCACACGTTCGGCGTCTACATCATTTGCGCCACGCCGTTCCAGCCGAACGGCGCAATCGACTTCGATAGCCTCGACCGGCTGCTCGACTTCTACATCGCCAACGGCGTCACCGGCATCACCGCCCTCGGCATCATGGGCGAGGCGGACAAGCTCACCCCCGACGAACGCAAGGCGGTGCTGGACCGCATCCTCAAACGCACCGGCAGCACCACCCCGGTGGTGGTCGGAGTGTCGGATTCCGGCCTCGACAATCTCCGCGATTTCGCCGCCTACGCGATGGACGCGGGCGCGGCCGGAGTGATGGTCGCGCCGAGCCGCGGCACGCCCCGCGAGGACCGGGTGATCGGCTACTTCCATCAGGTCTGCGAGGCGCTCGGGCCGAAGGTGCCGGTGGTCTACCAGGACTTCCCGCAAACCACCGGCGTACCGATCTCGGCGCGCGGCATCCTCGAACTCACAAAGGACCTGCCGCAGATCGTGATGCTTAAGCACGAGGAAAGCCCGGGCCTCGCCAAGGTCTCGGCGATCCGTGCGGCGGAAGCCAAAGGCTCGCCCCGCCTCTCGATCCTCTGCGGCAACGGCGGCATCCACCTGCCGC